>JBBIQF010000373.1:0-6589 GCA_037442445.1 Planctomycetaceae bacterium | reverse complement strand
TCGAGACACATATCAGCCGACTCCGATCGAAAATCGATCGCGACTTCGACAGGGCGCTGATCGAGACCATCCGGGGCGTGGGATACCGTCTGCATGCCCCCGATTAGGTTTCACCGCACGGCCGCTTTCCGCCTGGCACCCAGCCGCCTGCGCCGGGTGGGGTCAGCTCAAGTAGGCGTCGATCAACCCAGGGGCCGGCCGGGGAATAATGTGGCTGGCCAAAAGCTCGCCCACCTGGCTGGCGGCATTGGCGCCAGCCTCGACCGCGGCCCGGACACTCCCCACATCGCCGCGGACCACCGTGGTCACCAGTCCGCCGCCGATCTGCACACGCTTGACGATCTGCACATTCGCGGCCTTGGCCATGGCATCGGTCGCCTGGACCAGCGCTACCAAACCCTTGGTTTCCAACAGTCCAATCGCATCGTTCATGGGAGACGGTTCCTTGGAAGACATGACTTGAGGTTGCTTGGCCTGTGGGGAAGAAGCCGGCCGGCGACGATGCCGCCGGCGCGGACTTGCCGGTGCCGAATCGGGCATCATCGGCCCACCGCTCAATCGGTCTTGGCCGTCTTGGCCGGCGCCGGCAACACGATGTCGAGGTCCTCGTGCGGCCGGGGGATGACCTGCACGGTGATCACCTCGCCGATGCGGCTGCCCGCCGCCGCTCCGGCATCGGTAGCGGCTTTGACGGCGGCCACGTCGCCCGTCACAAACGCGCTGACCAAACCGCTCCCCACCTTGTCCCAGCCCAGGAAGGTCACGTTGGCCGCCTTGAGCATCGCGTCGGTCGCCTCGACCAGGGTCACGAAACCCTTGGTCTCGATCATGCCGAGCGCTTCCATCACCTTTGCCATGACTCGATTCTCCACAGCAGAAAAAACGGTTCTTCACGAAAGAATTCCATTACCGGCCGCCAGGCAATCGCCCGGCATCTCCGTAGGGTGGGTGCTTTGCACCCACGCGTTTGTTGTCGCTACATGCGTAGGGTGGGTGCTCGGCACCCACGCGTTCCGCTCGCTTTTCCTTCTCGCGCGTGCGTGCAGAGCACGCACCCTACTTTGGTCATTGGTGCTTGGCGCGTCTTCCTTCGACATTCGTCATTTGGCTTTCGACATTCGTCCTTCGCCCCGTGCCGCGTGCGTGCAAAGCACGCACCCTACTTACTTATGGTTTGTACAACTCGACCTTGGTGGCGTGGTCCAGGTCGGCCGCGTTCCCCTCGTCGGTGTCCAGGTGCACTTCGAGCTTGCTTTTCTCGTCGGCCCGCACCACCAGCCCCTCGAACACCGTCGGGCAACTCGAATGGATGCGGAGGTTCATGCGGTCGTTGTTCTTGACCCCGTAGTATTCCGCATCGCGGAAGCTCATGTGGACGTGCCGCTCGGCCCGGATGACCCCTTCCTTCAGTTCGACCACCCCGGCCGGCCCCACGATCACGCAGCCCGGCGTCCCTTTCAGATCGCCACTGAGCCGCACCGGGCAGTCGATGCCCAGCGAGATAGCATCGGTGAAGGCCAGCTCCACCTGGCTCTTGGAGCGCGTGGGGCCCAGCACCCGCACGGTGGGCAGCATCCGCCGCCGGCCCGGCCCGACGATCATCACCGTTTCCTCGGCCGCGTAAAACCCTTCCTGGTAAAGGTCCTTCATGGGCGTGAGCTTGTGCCCGGCCCCGAAGAGCACTTCCACGTGCTCGTCGGTCAGATGGCAGTGCCGCGCCGAGATGCTCACGACCAGTTGCGGGCGCCAGACCGGCCCGCCAATCTGCTCCAAGACGATCTGGCGCACCAGCCGTTCGACCGTCGCCCGGTCGATCGTTTTTTGGGGGGCGGTTGCTACGCTCATGCTCGACATTCCCACGTCCAATGCCCCAGGCGCCGCCGGCTACGAACCCCGGCCGCCCGGCACGCCGCGCCGGCCCTTCCATGCCCCTTTTTCGACCCAGCACCTACGGGCCTTGGGCGGTGCCATCGCCCATCTCGGCGACCAGCAACTCGAGGCCGGCCCCCTCGATCCGCTGGCGCCAAGTATCGCTGATGCCGGCATCCACGACCAGGCGATCGACCGCATCCAGCGGGCAGAGGTGCGCCAAGCTGCGATGGCCGAACTTCGAGCTGTCGGCCACCACGATCACCTCGTCCGCTGCACGCATCATCGCCCGCTCGGTCTCGACCAATAGCAGGTTGTTGTTGAAAAACCCCTCGTCGTTGATGGCCGCCACGCTCAAAATCGTCTTGCGAACCCGCAGCGTGGCGAGCATCTGGTCGGCCAGCGGCCCGCGAGCCACGCCGGTCCGCGGGCAGATGTTCCCGCCAATGACCACCAACTCGCTGGCCGGGTCCGAGGCGAACAAGTTGGCCACCGGCAGCGAATTGGTGACCACGTGGACCGGCCGGCCCACCAGGCGCCGGGCCAGCTCGTACGTCGTCGTCCCGCCATCCAGTAGCACCGTATCGCCGTCCTCGACCAACTGGGCGGCGCGGCGGGCAATGGCCCGCTTCTGCTCCCACTGCACCGACTGCCGGGCATCAAAGTGGGGCAGCTTGGGCGCCACGCCAGCATACAGCACGCCGCCATGGATTCGGCTGGCCTGCCCCTGCTCTTCCAAGTACTCCACGTCCCGGCGGATTGTGGATTCCGACACCTCCAAGGCTCGGGCCAATTCCGGAAGCGAGGCGAAACCCCTCGCCCGCACCATCTCCAACAGTTGGTTGCGCCGGTGTTGCGCCAACATGCTAGTGTAGATTACAAAGGCCGTGGACGCTTCCTTCCAACAGTATGCGTCCAATGCTGACGGAAATCAAGCAGCCGGCGAAAGAATTTCTCCAGCCACTTGCAAGAATCATGCCATCTGGCAACGCCACCCGGGAGACGGTGCGTTCTCGGCCCCCACCTTGTGGGGTTACGGTGGCCAAGGCCGGCTAGTGTCGTCGGCCACAACGGGTTAGAATGAGTCCCATCCCCCGATTCCCTTCCCAATCCGCGAGCCCATCGATGAAGGTTCTCTTGACAGAAGACCAACTGCGCCAAGGAATTGCGCAATTGGCGCAAAGAATCCGCGACCACTACGCAGGCCGCCCTTTGACCATCGTGGGCGTGCTGATCGGCAGCATTGTGCTGGTGGCCGACCTGATCCGCCTGCTCGATATCCCCCTGCGGGTGGAGTTGGTACTGGCCCGAACACCCTCAGGCAACAACCGCCGCGGGCCTTTGGTCATCAATCTGGACCTGCTGTCCAGCGACGTTCGCGGCCGGGATGTGCTGCTGGTCGACGACATCTTCGATACCGGCAATACGCTGTGGGAACTGGTCCCCCAGTTGGACGAGCTTGGCCCCGCCACTGTCCGGACGGCTGTCCTCCTCCGCAAGCAGGGCCGCTGCCAAGTGCCCATGCAGCCCGACTTTGTGGCGTTCGATATCCCCGACGCCTTCGTGGTCGGATACGGCCTGGACTACCGCGACATGTACCGCAATCTCCCCTACGTGGCCATTTTGGAACCCCATGAACTGGGAGAGGGGAATGGGTAGTGCGCCCGCTTCGGGTGGTGTTTGTAGCGAATCGCTTCTGGCCGCTGGTGGGCGGGAGAGAAAAAAACCTCGCGCAGTTGTGCGCTGAACTGGTAGCGCGCCAGCACCAGGTTACCGTCTGGACCGCTTGCTGGCAGGACCAGTGGCCCCGCTCGTTGGACTTTAGGGGGGTGCGTGTGATTCGCCAGTCCGATGCCCCCCGCGACCGTTGGGGTACCTTTCGCTACCTTCGCCGACTGGGATACTGGTTGCGCAGCCAGCGCGGGGCGATGGATGTGGTGTGTGTCTCGGGCTTGCGGGAAGAGGCCTACGCCGCCGCGCGGTCCGTGGCGGGCAGTGCACCGTTGGTGTTGCGCGCCGACCCTGGGGCAGCACTCCGACCCGTTCCCGAGCCACGCCCTGGCACAGCACCGCGATGTTCGTGGCGACTGCGCCGCGGATGCCGGCGGGCCGATGCGGTCATCGCCCCTTTTTCCACCGTAGAACAACAGTTGCTGGCCGAGGGCTATCCGCCCGAAAAGCTGTACCGCATTGCCCCGGGGGTGCGAATCCCCGCGCCGCGGAGCGCCGATAGCCGCCGCGCAGCCCGCCGTGCCCTGGCCGAGGCCGCACCGGCACTGCATCTTGCCGATGACTCGCCGCTAGCGGTGTACCTGGGGCGCCTGGCCGGCCAGCCAGGGCTGGCCGAACTCATAACCGCCTGGGGTCGCGTGGCTGGCGAGTTCCCCGACGCCCGACTTTGGTTGGTAGGGCACGGCAGTTCGGAGCGGCGGTTGGAGGATCAGATCGAAGCCCAAAGGCTGGGCGGTCGCGTGGTCCTGGCCGGCACGTTCGACCAGGTGGACGACATCCTCGCCGCAGCCGACTGGCTAGTGCAGCCACTGGCCGACAGCGGGCTGGGTTTGGCCGTGCTGGAGGGCATGGCCGCAGGACTGCCGGTGATCGCCTCCGATACCCCGGAGCACCGCGAACTCCTGGCCCAAGGGGCCTGCGGAGTGTTGGTACCGCCGGCCAGCGCCGATGCGTTGGCAGCGGCCATGCTCCGGCTGGCCGCCAACCTCGCACTCCGCGACCGCCTGGGCGCTTCCGGCCGGCAGCGGGCCGCGGCGTCATTTTCCCTCCAGCGCCAAGCCGACGACTACCTGAGCCTGTTTTGCCGCTTGATGGCCCTGCGCCAGCGTTAGCCTAAGTTTCCGCCATGCACCCCAAGCGAGTCCTGGAAATCATTCCCACGCTGGACCGGGCCGGGGCCGAAAAGCAGCTCCTGCTGTTGGCTGCCGGGCTTCCGCGCGACGAGTTCGAGGTGCACGTCTGCGTGCTGACCCGCTTGGGGCCGCTGTGGCCCGAGTACCAGGCCGCGGGCATTCCCGTAACCCTGATCGGCAAACCGTGGAAGCTCGATCCGCTGGCCCTGGTGCGGCTTTGGCGCATGGTGCGGCGGTTGCAGCCCGATTTGGTGCATACCTGGATTTTCGCGGCCAATGCGTACGGACGGGTGGCGGCCCGGCTGGCACGGGTCGGTTGCCTCGTGGCCGGCGAGCGGTGCGTCGATCTGTGGAAAGGCGGCCTGGAGTTGGCCATCGACCGCTGGCTGGCCCGGCGCACCGCGTGCATTGTGGCCAACAGCCCGGCCATCCGCGATTTCTACGTCCAGCACGGGCTGCCGGCCGATAAGTTCGAAGTGATTCCCAACGGTGTGCCGCCAGCTCAGATCCCACCGGCACCCCGCGATCAAATCCTGGCCGAACTGGGGCTCCCCCGAACCGCACGCTTGATCGCCTTGGTGGGCCGCCTGTGGCCCCAGAAAAGGGTCCAGGATGCCATCTGGGCCATGGACCTCTTGCGAGTGTATCCCTACGACCTGCACCTCTTGGTGGTTGGCGATGGCCCGCAGCGCCAGCAACTCCAGCGCCTGGCCGCCCAGGTGGACCGGCAGAACCACATCCATTTCCTTGGCCAGCGCGGCGACGTGCTCCGCCTGCTGCCGCACTGTGAAGTGCTGTGGTCCCCCAGCGCCTTCGAAGGCCAGTCCAACGCCATCCTGGAAGCCATGGCCGCAGGCATTCCCGTGGTGGCAACCGATATTCCGGGTACCCGCGACCTGGTCGTGCACGGCCAGACCGGCCTGCTCATCCCAACCCCCCCCCGCGCCGCCCAAATGGCCACCATCAACGATGTGGTGGTCCGCGGCCTGTGCCGCTACACGCGACAATTGCTGGAAGATCCGGAGCTAGCCCGCCGCTTAGGTGCCGCCGGCCAACACCGCGTCCAGACCCATTTCAGCGTGGAGCAAATGGTCCAGCGCTACGCCGCACTCTACCGGCGACTGCTCGATAGCCAGGTGCACCCGTCTGCCCCGGCCCGCGGGTGAGCCCCCGTCAGTTCCCCGTCCCCTGTCACGTGCCACCCGTCCCCTGTCACGCGCCACCCCTCCCCTCTCACCTGTCACCCGTCACCTCTCGGCGGCCGCTCCTCCATCGCTCCGGAATCCGCCGTTTACCGCGATCACCTGGCCCGTGACGAAGTCGGCCTCGGGCGACGCCAAAAAGCGGGCCACCCGGGCCACATCTTCCGGAGTGCCCCACCGCTGCCGGAGGCTTTCGTTGCGGGCCCGCCGGTCCCAGTATGCCGAAGCCCCCTCCGCCCACGCCGTCCGGATCCATCCTGGTGCCAAGCAGTTCACACGCACCTCGGGCGCCAACGACTGGGCCAAGCTCCGCGTGAAAGCCATCACCGCCCCCTTGGCAGCGCTGAAGAGTTCGCCGCTTGCGCCTGCCATGCCGCGTTCGGCCCCATCCCAGCCCATGTTCAGAATCACCCCTCCCCCGGCCGCTTTCATGCGCTGCCCCACCAGGCGACCCAGCCGGATCGTGGCCAACACGTCCACACGCCACAAGGCCTCCAGCTTCTGCTCAAAACTCCAGCGGCCCGCCTCGCCCGTCAGCACGTCGGCCCCCGCGTTGTTCACCCAGATATCGACCCGGCCACGCCATGCCCAAGCCCGCTCCACCAGGTCCTCGTGCGTGCCGGGATCGGCCAAATCGCACAAAACGACCTCCGC
>JBBIQF010000372.1:0-6594 GCA_037442445.1 Planctomycetaceae bacterium | reverse complement strand
GGGACGAGCTTCGGGCCATGGTGGCCTTCCGCCGCCGCAATCTTTTGGAGCCGTTTGACGACTTGGGCATCTTCGACGTGATCTTCTGCCGCAACGTGGCCATCTATTTCGATGCCGCCAAACGGCGCGACATGTTCATGCGACTGACCCGGCAGCTTGCCCCGGATGGGGCTTTGTTCGTGGGCTCGGCCGAGTCGCTCATGGACCTGGGCCCGCGGTTTGCGCCGCACAACCACTGCCGGGCCACGTTCTACCGGCCCAACATGCCGCCTGCGCGGAGCCCCGCCGTGGCGCGCTAGGGCCTACACGCCGCATTCGCCCTCCCCATCGATACCGCCGAGCGAGAGCGACCCGCCGCGCTGCATGCCCCATCAGATCGTCTCACCAACAAGCCGTAGTATCCGGGAACGAATATCATTCCCGAGCCACATCCCGGCTTCTACCAATCGGTCCACATAAGGAGCTACGCGCTCGATAAGTCCGTGTTCCTTGGCCTCGAGCAACACGCGCAGTGATCCCCGAACGGTTAACCCGGCTGCCTGCGCTATCTTTCGGGCAAACAGGTCATCCAGCAAGACCACATGCTCTCGGTGGGCCAGCCCCAAGGCCATCACCGCTAATTCGCCATGCCCTAGTTCCAAGGATAGCCAATCTTGGGGCGTATAAGAGGGATTCACCCGCCTGGTCCACCCGTAGCCTGCGATCACCGGCACGTCGAAACCTCGCTGGCGGCCCGCCTCCAACTCATCCGCGACCGCATCCGGAACCCATACCTCTCGGAATAGATGTCCCAGCCATTCTAGCCCGCCGATTCGGTGTAGATAGAGCAACGGCGACGTGTTGCTAATCGCGGTGTCCACGCGCGGTCTCCAACTCCTCCAGCTCGGTAGCCAAAGGGAAGACCCGGTAACGATGCAGGTTCAACAGGAACTCCACCCGTGGCATACCCGCCAATTCGGCAGCGCGACCCGAGGACAGCCGGCCCATTTCGTAGAGCTTCACCGCCGCCAGCATGCGGAGTTCGCGAGCAAACGTTTCGGGGTCGGCCTTCTCGGCCAGGAGGACCTTCTCGGGAATCGTCAGCACAATCTTTCGCTCGCCCATGGCAGACCCGAAAACGCCCCTGGGGGATACACTGTTACCCGAAGGTCAGGCCCAACACCTCGCCACGGACCGCCCACTGCGGGCAACCAAGCAGACCGCGTACGGCCCGGGCCCGATGAAGGTTGGCCTCCTCCCCTGATCTGGCCCTTTCCGCCGCGTTTCCGTATGTGGCACACGCGGGGCAGGCGCCGGCAACACGCCTAAATCGTTACCCGGCCGAAGGTCGCAAATCGGGGCGGCCGGATTTGAACCGGCGACCCTCTGGTCCCAAACCAGATGCGCTAGCCAGACTGCGCTACGCCCCGAAGGCGGTTTGCCGCAGGGCCTGCCGGGGGCCTTTGCGGCTTGGGGTGGAGCCGGCGGGCTATCCCCCATGCCCGTTTTCCGTCCCCAAGCGGGAACCCTCCTCGTGCCGAGGCCCTCGCCATGCCAGGCCCATGTTTCAATAGTAATCTATCGACCGCGGGTAGGGCAAGCCGGTTGGCCGCGAGGGCCTGAAGCCCCTTGGCGGTCTTGGCGGGGTGGCGAGCGGGCTTCTGGGCGATGAAAACACGGCCCGGTACCGGCCGCCTGCGGGGGCAAGCGGCTGGGGCGCGGTGGCGGGGGCTATCGTGTTGCTACGGCGGGACTTGCGCCGGGGATTGGGCCGGCAGACCGGCGGGTGGGGCCAGCGGGCCCACACCTTTCGGGGGCAAGTGGGGGCACGCCCGCGCTTGGCCTGCGATTGCCCGGCGCTACAATGACGTGTAGCAGCGGGTGAAAGCCCGAAGGCTCCACGTTGTCCCGGAAAGCAGCGGATCCCGATGAGAGCGACCATCGCCAAGCGCCGCCCGACGACATTGCGCGAACTGCGCGAAGCCGGCTGGGTGTCGCGCCCCGTCAAGCAGGAACTGCGCGAAAACCTCCTGCGGGCGCTCAGCCGCGGCGAGGAGTTGTTTCCCGGCATCATCGGCTACGAGGATACGGTGATCCCGGAAATCAACATCGCCATCCTTGCGGGGCACGACATGCTCTTCCTGGGCGAGAAGGGGCAGGCCAAGAGCCGCCTGATGCGGATGCTGGTCCGCTTCCTCGACGAAGAGCTGCCCTACCTGGACCTGCCAGGCTGCCCGGTGCATGAGGACCCGTACCGGCCCATCACGGCGATGGGCAAGCGCTACCTGGCCGAGACCCCCGAGGACGAAGTCCGCATCGCCTGGTGGCCGCGGCGCGAACGCTATGCCGAACGCTTGGCGCCGGGCACCAAGTTCGCGGACGTGATCGGGGAGATCGACCCGGCCAAGCTGGCGGCTGGGCAGAGCATGTCGGCCGAGGAAGCCCTGCACTTCGGCCTCATTCCCCGCATGCACCGGGGGATTTTCGCCGTCAACGAACTGCCCGAACTCGATGAACTCGTCCAGGTGGGGCTGTTCAATATCCTCGAAGAGCGGGATGTGCAGATTCGCGGCTATCCCATCCGCTTCGATATCGACATCCTGGTGCTCTTTTCGGCCAACCCCGCCACCTACAACCGCAGCGGCAAGGTCATCCCGCAGCTCAAGGACCGGATCGGGTCGGTCATCCACACGCATTATCCCCGCGACCGGCAGTTGGGCATCGAGATCATGGAGCAGGAGGCGGGGATTGACCTGGGGGGCGAGTACCCGGTGGTGGTCCCCTATTTCATGCGGGAGATCATCGAGCAGATCAGCATCTGCGCCCGGCGCTCGAAGTACATCGACCAGCAGTCGGGGGTCAGCGCGCGGCTGAGCATCGCCAATTACCGGACCATGGTGGCCTCGGCCCGCCAGCGGGGGGCGGTGCTGGGCGAGCGCCCGGCCGTGCCCCGGATTAGCGATCTGGGCCATCTCACCTCGTCCTCGCTGGGCAAGCTGGAACTGGACATGATGTCCAGCCACCAGATGTCGGAGCGGCAGGTGCTGGAGGCCATCATCGCCGAGGCCATCCGGGACGTGTTCTGCGAGTATGTCGAGAAGCACGGGCTGGAGGAGATCGCCGAGATCTTCTCCCGCGGGGTGAAGATCGAGGTGGGCGATATGCTCCCTTCCAGCCAGTACGCCGAACGCCTGAAGCGCGTGCCGCCGGTGTGGGAGAAGGCGTTCGAGGTCAACGCGGCCAGCGACCCTGCGGTGCGGGCGTCGTGCGTGGAGTTCGTGCTGGCCGGGCTGTACGCCAACGACCGCATCTCCCGCACCCAGCATCATGGCCGCATCGTGTATGAGATCCGCTAGACCATGAACCGGCCCCGACGACCTTTAGGCGGCATCATCCACACGTACCAGAAGTACGACCCGAAGAACATCCCCAGCCCCACGCAGCCGCCGCCCGATATCGTCTCCGGGGCGTTCGAGCATCTTTTGACGTACGGCAGCCTGCGGGAACTGACCGAGGAGGAGCTGGCCCGGGCCGTGCACCTCGACCCCCGCCAGATCGCCGGGCTGGGCCCCAGCCTGGAATCGTTGATGGAGATGCTCCGCCAGCGCAAGGCGAAGATTCTTTCGACCTACGAGACCAAGCGGGTGCAGGCCGAGGCGGCCGGCCGCTACCGCCAATGGGGCCAGGCCATGAACCCCCCGCCCGAACTCCGCAAACGCTTCGAGCGGGCCTTCCAGGAGGAGCAGATCCACGACCTGGAACGCCTGTGGTATTTCACCCACGACGAGCGCAGCCCCTTCGCCCGCGAACTGGTGCAACTGGTCAACCGCCTGGGCGACAAATACCAGATCGACGAGCTGGCCTCGAAGTACGAGTTCACCGGCCGTACCGAAATGTCCATCCCCAAGGCCCTGGAGATCAAGGAGGAGCTGGAAACCATCGACCGGCTGCTCAAGCAGTTGGAAGAGGCGGCCAAGACCGCCCGCATCGGCGTCATCGACCTGGAAGAGTTGGCCGAGTTCGCCGAGCCCGGCGATATCGAAAAGCTCCGCCAGCTCCAGCGGGAGATCGAAGAGTACATCCGGCAGATGGCCCAGCGCCAAGGGCTGGAGCGGACCGGCCGGGGATACCAGCTCAGCCCCAAGGCCTACCGCCTGTTCCAGAACCGGCTCTTGGAGCGGATATTCAGCAATCTGGAGGCGGCCCGCACCGGCCGGCACCACGGCCCCATCGTGGGCGACGGCGCCGTCGAGATGCAGAAGACCAAGCCCTACGAGTTCGGCGATTCGCTGGCCAACTTGGATATTCCCGGGTCGTTCGTCAATGCCCTGATCCGCACGGGCCCCGGCCTGCCTGTGCGCCTGGCCCCCGACGACCTGGAAATCCACTACACCCGCAACACCCCCAAGTGCGCCACGGTGGTGCTGTTGGATATGAGCGGCTCGATGCGGTACGACGGCCTGTACATCGATGTGAAGCGCATGGGGCTGGCGCTGGATGGCCTCGTGCGCCGCGAGTATCCTGGCGACTACCTCCAGTTCGTGGAAATCTACACCTTCGCCAAGCCCCGGCATCCCAGCGAAATCGCGGGGTTGATGCCCCGGCCGGTAACGCTCTACGAGCCTATCGTCCAGCTCCGGGCCGATATGAGCGACGAGCGGATCACCGAGTTCGACATCCCCCCGCACTTCACGAACATCCAGCACGGGCTGCACCTGGCGCGGCGTTTTTTGGCAGGCCAGGATACCCCCAACAAACGGATCATCCTGATCACCGATGGCCTGCCCACCGCCCACTTCGAGCAGCAGTTCCTCTACCTCCTCTACCCCCCGCACCAGCGGACCGAGGAAGCCACCCTGCGCGAAGGTATGCTCTGCGCACGCGAGGGGATCACGATCAACATCTTTCTGCTGCCCAGTTGGTCGCAATCGCGCGAAGACGTGCATTTTGCGTACCGGCTGGCGCGGGCGACCGCGGGCAAGGTCTTCTTCACGGCCGGAAAAGACCTCGACCGCTACGTGGTGTGGGACTACCTCAACCGCCGGCGGGAAATCGTGGCCTAAAGGCCGGGTACGACGAGCCGGTTTGGCCAGGCCGGGCCCTATCGAGGCGAGCGACTCGGCCAGACCGTTGCGCTTCGCAGCCGGCCGCCGGCGGCCCGGCTGGCGAGCCCCCTAGAAACCCAGGCCGGGTCCGTCGAGGACCCAGGTGCCCAGCGTGCCGTCGGTGACGCGGAACATCGAGGGGAAGCGGTCGGCCCAGCCGCGATTGGCCGCAGGGCAATACTGGCGGGCATTGCCTTCGATGGCGGCCACGGTGGGGATGCGGGCCGCCAGCGACGCCGAATGCAAGAACGAGGCCCCCGGGCAGGTCAAGTCTTGCACGCACAGGAACATCCCGTATTTCTGGGCCGCCGCCCCCATGCACAAGGCCTCGCTGTGCCCTTTACAGGCTTTGAGCGCCACGCCGGAGTAGCCCAGTTCGCGGCTGGCCAGCAGGCTTTCGAAGTCCACCAGCGATTCGTCGATCACCACGGGCTTGAGCTTGGCCGCCCGGTGCATCTTGTTTTCCGGGTTGGCCCGCAGGTCGCGGTGCGTGGGCTGTTCGATGTATTGCAGCCGATCCAGGGCCTGGGGGGCCCGCTGGCCCAGTTGGTGCAGAAAATCGAGCACGTATTCCACGCAGGCGCATTTTTCGTTGAAATCGGCGGAGTAGTACCAGGTCGAGCAGTTGCGGCGGCGCTGGGCCTCGCTCGCCACCCGATCGACCGACACCACCCGCTCCACATCCCACGCCAAATCGTCGCCGGCCAGCTTGATCTTCAGATGGGTGAGGCCCTCGGCCAGGATCCACTCCTGGAGCGTTTCGGGGAGGCCATCGTCGATCCGCTGGCGCACCTCGGCATCGGTCAGCGGGTCCAGTGCACCGACCAGGTGGTACAGCGGCATGGTCCGCTTGGGCTGCCGGAGCGTGTACCGGTCCAGGTATTCGCCCGCAAACTCGGCGTTCAAGTACCTCGCCAGGTCGGCATTGGCGAACTCGGGCCCCAGCAGGTTGTACGAGTTGGCCCCCAGGGCCTTGCCGTAGGCATCATGGATGGCGGCCTCCAGGGGGCTGGCGGCCACGAGTTGGGCCAGGCGCGGCATAGGCTCGGCCAGCGCCGACTGGCGGACCACCTCGGCCGCCTCGCTGCCATACGCCTGCGCCAGGTCGTGGGTGATTTCCAGAGGATGCCCGTACTCCGTGTAATCGTTGGCCAGCCGGGCCAGGCGCCGGCCCAGGGCCACCATGGCCGCAAGAGTGGCATCCGGCGACAGCTTCTGGCTGGGCCAGGCCCAGGCGTTGCCCATGGGCATGGAGCCATACCCTCGGCCACGCCGGCCGGAGCGCGTCTCCACGTCGGCGGTGACGTGCAACAGCACCACATCGGTCACCACCCGGCCGCCGAACTTCATCGGCGTTCGATAGGCGAACCGCTCGGTCTCCGAACTGACGTGCACCAGGCGGATATCGGTGGACTTGGCCACGGCATAACCCTCCACGCTACGCCAACTTCTCGGCGCATGGTAGCGGATAACAGCCCCCGGCGACACGCCACGCTGCCACGGCGAATGT
>JBBIQF010000371.1:0-6611 GCA_037442445.1 Planctomycetaceae bacterium | reverse complement strand
CTGGCGGCCGCCCAGCTTGGCTCCGACGAGCAGGCCCTCATCTCCGCCGCCCGCGGCATGATGACCACCGATACGGTGTACAAGCTGGCCGGGCGGACCGTCTCACTCCGCCGCCGCGAAATCCAGATCACCGGCATGGTCAAAGGGGCCGCCATGATGGGCCCCAACCTGGCCACCATGCTGGGCGTGATCATGACCGACGCGGGGTTGGACATCCCCTCGGCCCAGGCCATGCTTCGGGCCGCCGTGGCCGATAGCTTCAACTGCATCAACGTCGATGGCCACATGAGCACCAACGATACCGTGCTGCTATTGGCCAACGGCGCCGCAGGCAGCGGGCTTTTGAGCGGGGCGGACCTGGCTTCTTTCGGCCAGACGCTCAACGACCTGTGCATCGAGCTTGCCCGCATGATCCCGGCCGATGGCGAAGGGGCCAGCCATCTGATTACCATCGAGGTCTCGGGCTGCAAGACCCGCGAGGATGCGTTGCAAATCGCCCGCACCGTGGCCAATAGCCCCTTGGTCAAGACAGCCATCACCGGGGCCGACCCCAACTGGGGGCGCATCGTGTCGGCAGCCGGCTACGCAGGCGTGCCGTTCGATCCGGCGGGTATCAGCCTGTACCTCAATGGCAACTTGTTGTACAAGTGCGGCACGCCGGTGGAGTTATATGACAAGGCGGTATCCGAGTCTATCCGCAACAACCGCGACACCCTGATTCAGTTGGAGCTGAGCGAGGGCAATGCCTCGGGGCGGTTCTGGACCACCGACCTGACGGCCGAATACGTGCGACTGAACGCCGATTACCATACGTAGGCCGCCGGCATACGCTGCGCGGGCGAATGACGAATGTCGAAAGACAAATGTCGAAAGACAAATGTCGAATGACGAAGCACCAATGACCAAGCTCCAATGACCAATGACAAACTTCTAGGGTGCGCGGCTTCTCCGGCGGCTCGTTGTTGAACGCTCCCTGCTCCCCGCTCCTTGTCGGCGGCTCCCTCTTGGCGTGCCCCGCGATAAACCTCTTGCCGGTGCTTGACTGCGTCGGGGCGATGGACTATAGGAGGAGGGGTGCGATCTCCTGTCTTTTCTGGGAGCGGAGGGTTGGCCTCGAACTCTTCGGCCGGGGTTGGCATGACTCTGGAGCAGCTTGCCGCGCTGAACGACGAGTTGCGGGCGTTGGTCCGCGCGGGGGTGCCGCTGGAACGGCCGTTGCGCGAGATCGCGGCGGACCTGCCGGGCCGATTGGGACAGGCCGCCGTTCGCCTGGCCGAACGCCTGGAACAGGGCCAGTCGCTGGAAGAGGCATTGGCTGCCGAGCCGCAGTCGTTTCCTCCGCTGTATCGGGCGGTGGTGGCTGCGGGGCTCAAAGCGGGGCGATTGTCGGCCGCCCTGGAATCGCTGGCTGCCACGGCCATGCGCGTGGTGGAATTGCGGAGGATCCTGGCGGCCGGCCTGGTGTATCCCGTGATGGTGTTTCTGGTGGCGTGGGTTGTGTTCGTGCTGTTCGTGGTGGAGATCGCCCCTGTGTTGGGCGGGACGGTGCCGGACGTAACCCGTACGAGCAATTGGCTGCGTTTCATCCACGGGCTGGCCGGGTGGGGTAACACGGCGCAGTATTGGGGGCCGGCGGTGCCTGTGGTGGCCTTGGCGCTGGCCTTGGTTTGGGTGGCCTACTCGGCGCGGGCGGCGGCCTTGGAGCCTCGGATGGCGGCCCTTTTGCTGGGCTGGCTGCCCTGGCCGCGGCGGATGCTGGCCGATTACCGCATCGCCTCGCTGGCCGACCTGCTGGCCGTCATGGTGGAAAACGGCGTTCCCTTGCCGGCGGGGCTGCGTCTGGCGGCCGAGGCGGTAGGCAATCCGCGCATGGTGGCCGAGGCGCACCGCCTGGCCGAAGCGATCGAGCGGGGCCAATGGCCCTCGGATCTGTCCCGCGCCCGGCTGGGCCCGCCGCTTTTGACGTGGATGCTGTCGTTTGGCCAGCAGCGGGGCGTATTGGCCCAGAGCCTGCGGCAAGCGGCGGCGGTGTACCATGGCCGGGCCCGCGATGCCGGCGATGCCGCCCGCCTGTTGGTGCCCCTGGTGCTGGCGCTGGGCATCGGCGGGACGCTGACGGCGGCGTATGCGGGCTTGGTCTTGGGGTCGTGGATCGCCCTGCTCCGGGGATTGGGGGGATTCTGAGATGGTGTTCGGCGGCGGGCGAGCAGAACAGCAGGCGGCCTTGTCGGGCCAGTTGGCGGCCCTGGCCAGCGCGGAATTGCCGCTGGGGCCGGGACTGCGGGCGTTGGCGGGCGAGGTCCCCGGCCGCTCCCTGCGCAAAGCCCTGGTCCACCTGGCCAACCGGCTGGATGCCGGCATGTCGCCGGCCGAGGCCCTGGAGGCCACCTCGGCCCTGCCCCCGCATTTGCGCGGTGCGATGCAAGCCGGCCTAAGGACCGGGCACCTGGGCCAGGTGTTGGCCCAATACGCGGCCATGGAACGCCACCGCCTGGAATTGAACCGCCGCGTGCGGTCCGGCCTGCGGTACCCGGCCATTCTGGCAATGACGGGGGTGGGCATGGCCCTTTTGTTCCTCCTGTGGGTGACGCCGGGCTTCGCCCGCATTCTGTCCGATTTCGGCGTCCCCTTGATCCCGGCAGCGCGGACGGCCCTGTGGCTGGGCCAGCGGGGTTTCGCAGGGTTCTTGGGCCTGGTCGGGGTGTTCGTAGAGGGCCTGGCCGTGCTTCGCCTGGGAGGCCGGCGGGGGTGGATTGCCTCTTCCTGGAGGGCCATTCCGGTAGTCGGCCCATTGTGGCGGTTCTTGGATTTGGCGGAGTTCTCGCGATGGATGGCGCTGTTGGTGGAACAGGAGGTGCCGCTGCCCGAGGCGTTGCGGCTGGCGGCCGGCGGCTTGCGCGCCCGCTACTTGGGGGCAGCGGCCTGCCGGGCAGCGCGGCGCCTGGAACAAGGGGCGCCTTTGGCCGAGGTGCTCCGGGGTGAAAAAGCATTCGCCCCGACGCTGGCGGTGCTGGTGGGGCCGGCCGCGGCCGGTGCCCTGGCCGAGGCCTTCCGCATCGCGGCCGACCTGTTCGCGGGCCGGGCCGACGCCCAGGCCCAACGCCTCCAGTGGCTGGCCCTGCCGGTGGCCGCCCTCTTGGCCCTGTCGCTGGTGGGTTTTGTGCTTGCGTCACTATTCCTACCGCTGATTTCGCTGATCCAGAGGCTGGCCTGATGTAAGGCGACATGGCGATGCAGGCCCTGGCGTGTTTGGGTGTGGCGATTTTGGGCGTCTTGGTGCTGGTGGCCGAGCGCGTGCTGCCGTCGCTGGAGCCCGGCCGGCGCCCCGATGCCCTGCGGCAGTTCCTGCGACTGAGCGGCCGGGTGTTTATCGCCGTCAGCGTGGCGGTGCTGGTAACACCGCTGGCGCCGCTGTTGCTCATCGCGATGGCGGTGGCCATCCTCGCCCTGTCGTGGCGGGTAGGTTGGATTTCGATCCTGGGGACGCTGGCCGCGGCTGCGGAGCAGCGCGTGCCCTTCGACCGCGCGCTGGAGGCCCTGGCCGCGGAAGAACGCTGGCCGGTCCGCCGCCCGGCCCGCCGGCTGGTCGAGTTGTTGCGCATGGGCTGGCCCCTGCCCGACGCCCTGGAGCAGGTCCGCAACCCCGTGGGCTGGGAATGCCTGGCAGCCATCCGCGTGGGGTACGCGGTGGGCGACCTGGCCACGCCGCTTCGCCAGGCTTACCGCCGCCTGGCCGGCAAAGAGGAGGTCTGGGGCGACCTGGGCACGCGGCTGTACTACCTTGTCGTTGCCCTTTTGTTTCTCATAAGCGTTGTGCCGTTCTTGCAGTTCAAGATCGCGCCAGCCTTACTGAGAATCTTCTCGGATTTTGAAATAACGTTGCCGCCGATCAGCGTCGCGGTACTAAATTGGAGTGCGGGTGGGCCGGTGGGGGGAGGTGTGTACGTGCTGTTTGGGCTTGCGTTCGTACTTGCAGTCGCTTTGGTTTACGCGCTGCTGCGGTACACGGGCTGGATTCGTTGGGTGCCGCCGGGCGTGACCTGGTTGGTGCACCCGTTCCGCGCCGCCGATTTGCTGGATGCCCTTGCCCTGGCTGCCCGGCAGAATGTGCCGCTGGTGGGCCCGCTGGCCATCCTCAGCAGCGAGTACCCCGGCGCCGCTTTCCGCCGCCGCTTGCGCCGGGTGCATGGCGATGTGCAGGCGGGGGCCGATTGGTGCCAAAGCCTGCACCGCCGGGGGGTGATCGGCAAGGCCGAGGCCCTGGTGCTGGAGGCGGCCAGCCGGGCGGGCAACCTCCCCTGGGCCATGGAAGAAATGGCCGCCAGCCTCCGCCGCCGCCACGCCTACCGGCTTCGCGCCCTGGCCTTGGTCTTTTTCCCCCTATGTATCGTGGCCAACGGTGCCGTCGTGGGCGTGTTCTTTGTGGCGTGTTTCTATCCGCTGGTGAAGTTGATCGAAAGCCTGACCGTACTATGAAGCGCCATCGCCGGGGATTCAGCCTGATCGAATGCGGGGCCGCCGGGGCCATGGTGGCGGCCTTGCTGAGCGTGAGCCTCCAGTTCTTCGCCGCTATCAACAGCCATTGCCGGGCGGTACGCTGGCGGCAAGTCGCCTGGCAGGAGGCGGCCGGGGCCCTGGAACGCCTGGCGGAACGCCCCTGGGACGCCCTGGATGCGGAAAAAGTCCGCGACATCACGCTTTCGGAAGAGGCCCAAAGCCTGCTGCCGCAAGGCACGCTCAGCCTCCGCATCGAAGCCGATCCGGCCAGCAAGCCGCCGTCCAAGCGCATCACGGCCGAGGTCCGCTGGGAACCCTATGCCGGCCATCCCGAGTCCGTGCAGTTGGTCACCTGGAGGTACCGCCGGCCATGAGACCCGCCCAGCCCGCTCGGCACGGCTCGTCGCTGATCGAGGTTCTAGCGGCCATCACCGCCGGGAGCGTGATTTTCGGCCTGGCGGTGGTCGCGGCGTATGGACTTCTCCGCATGGAAAAGAACCTTCGCACCGAGCGCCAGACATGGGCATCGCTGGGCCGCCTGGCCGAGCAGTTCCGCGACGATGCCCATGCAGCGCAGACGGTAACCATGACCTCGCCGGCGGCCCGCGAGGCCCAGGAGCCCGTCCCGGGCGGCACCGAGCCGCAGGCCGCCTGGACCTTCCACCTGGCCGGCGATCGCCAGGCCGAATACGCGGTAACGGCCAGCGGGGTGAGGCGCATCGAACGTTCGGCAGGCAAGGTTGCCTCCCGCGAGGACTATTGGCTGCCGCCGGGGACTACCGCCCGGCTGGAAGTCCTAGGGGGCAGTGGCCGGGTGGCGCTGCGCATCGTGCCGCAACAGCTCGAAGGCCGCCCGGTCGCGGCCCAGCCCATGCGGATCGAGGCCCTGGTGGGTTTCGATCACCGTTTCGCAAACAAGGGGCGCAAGCCATGAAGCCAATGCGAACCCAGGCCGGCCCCCGCGCCGCAGGGCAAGCGCATAGCCGCCCGCCGAAGTGCCCCCGTACCGGGGCTGTCATGCTTGCCGTGCTGGTGTGTGTGGGGCTGGCGGGCATTATGATGCTGAGCATCTTGCGCCAAGCGGCCATTCGCCGGGCGGAGGTGGATCTGGCCGGCCGGGCCCTCCAGGCCCGCTGGCTGGCCGAGGCAGCTTTGGAGCGGGCCGCGGCCCGCCTGGGCGAGGACCCGGGCTATGGCGGCGAGACCTGGCACCTGGCCGCCGACAGCCCCGCGGCCTTCGAGGGGGCCATCGTCGAGATACGGGTCCAGCCGCCAAGCGGAAACGATGCGTCCCGCCAGGTCCAGGTCCAGGCCGATTATCCCCCCGACCCCGTGCACCGGGTTCGCTTCACCAAGGAAACACGACTGGAAATCCCGCTGACGACCCCATCGCAAAGGTAAAACCATGGCCTGCGAATCGCGTGTCCCGCCCAAGGGGTTCACCCTGGTCGAGCTGCTGGTGGTCATCGCCATCATCGGCATATTGATTGCTTTGCTCTTGCCGGCACTCCAGGCCGCGCGCGAGGCCGCCCGCCGTTCGCAGTGCGCCAACCAACTGGTGCAACTCGGGCTGGCGATGCACACGTACGAGCACGCCCACGGCTACTTTCCGCCCGGGGTGATCGACAAACAAGGGCCTATACGCAACGTGCCCTCCGGATACCACATGAGCTGGGTCACCCAAATCCTTCCCTACATCGAGGAGGGCAACACCTACCGGCACATCGACTTCAAACAAGGCGCGTACGCGCGGAAGAACGCCCCAGCCCGGGCAGTGGTCATTGGGGTGCTCATTTGCCCTTCGGACTGGACCGTACCGCGGGGCACCGCCCCTCCCATGGCCCTGGAGGACCAGGGACCGGGGGCCGCAGTGGGGCCCTCGGCCGGCATGAGCAGCTAAGCGGGGTGCCACCACCATGTCGAGGCCCCAATCGACAAGGACAACCCCGGGATGTTGTTTCTGAACAGTTACATCCGGCCGAGGGATGTGCGCGACGGCATGTCGCACACGCTGATGCTGGGCGAGAAGCTGGCGGAAGAGACGGACCTGGGGTGGATGTCGGGCACGCGGGCAACGCTGCGGAACACGGGAACTCTGCCCGCCCAGCCCACCC
>JBBIQF010000370.1:306-6616 GCA_037442445.1 Planctomycetaceae bacterium | reverse complement strand
CCGCGATTGCTGGAACGCTACGAAAAGACGGTGCTGCCTGGGCTGAAAAAGCGCCTGGGGCGAACCAATCGCCTCGCGCTGCCCCGGCTGGAGAAGATCGTGATCAACATGGGCGTCGGCGCCGCCATCGGCGAAAAGAAATACCTGGAGGAGGCCGCCGATGCCCTGGCGCTGATCTCCGGCCAGAAGCCGGTGATCACCCGGGCCCGCAAGTCCATCGCCGGCTTCAAGGTGCGGCAGGGGATGGCCATCGGCTGCATGGTCACCCTGCGCGGGCGGCGGATGTACGAGTTCTTGGATCGCCTGATTTCGCTGGCCTTGCCGCGGGTGCGGGACTTCCGGGGACTGAACCCCAAGGCCTTCGACGGGCACGGCAACTATACCCTGGGGCTTTCGGAACAACTCGTGTTTCCGGAGTTGAACCCGGACAAGTATTCGCGCCCCCAGGGAATGAACATCACCATCGTGACCACGACCGACAGCGACGACGAGGCGCGGGAACTGCTCCGCGGCCTGGGCATGCCCTTCCGGTCCGAATAATCGAGAGACGCCCACCGTATGGCTAGCAAAGCGAAGATCGTCAAGGCCACCCGGCCGCCCAAGTTCTCCACGCGGCGGCGCAATCGCTGCCGGCTGTGTGGCCGGCCGCGCTCGGTGTATCGCAAGTTCGGGATCTGCCGCATCTGCTTCCGCAAGCTGGCAGATCAGGGGATGATCCCCGGGGTGAGGAAGGCGAGTTGGTAAAGGGACCCGTACTGGCTATGATGACCGATCCCATCGCCGACATGCTGACCCGTATCCGCAATGCGGTGCGCGTGGAACGGCCCAGCGTCGAGATGCCGCTATCGAAGGTCAAGCGCGGCCTGGCGGAAGTGCTCAAACGCGAGGGGTACATCTGGGACTGGGAGGAGGTCCCCGCCAAGCCGGTCAACCGCATTCGCTTGTACCTAAAATACGGGCCCAACGGCGAGCGCGTCATCCGCCACATCCGGCGGATCAGCACCCCCGGCCGGCGGGTGTATGCCGGGGCCGCCGACCTCAAGCCGGTGCTCAACGGGCTGGGTATTTCCATCATCAGCACCAGCCGGGGCGTGATCAGCGACCGCGAGGCGCGGCAGCGGAACCTCGGCGGTGAGGTGCTGTGCGAGGTGTGGTAAACTCCAAGCGAAGGGCCAACGCCATGTCCCGACTGGGAAAAAAACCCGTTCCCGTACCCGACAAGGTGCAGGTCCGCATCGACGACCGCACCGTGTGGGTGGAAGGTCCCCTGGGAAAGCTGGACCTGAAGCTGCCCGCCCCGATCGATGTCCGCTTTGACCAGGCCACCCGGTTGGTGCACGTCACCCGCCGCGACGACCAGCGGCAATCCAAGGCCTTCCACGGCCTGATCCGCGCCCTCATTCAGAACATGGTGATCGGGGTCACCCAAGGCTACGAGAAGCGGCTGGAAGTGGTGGGCGTGGGGTACCTGGCGGCCGTGCAGAACGGGGTGCTCCAGCTCCGGGTGGGGCTGGCCAACGAACTCCAGAAGCCCATCCCCCCGGACCTGAAGGTGAGCTGCCCCGACCAGCAACATATCGTCATCCGGGGGATCGACAAACAGCGTGTGGGCGAGTTTGCCGCCGAGGTCCGCGCCCTGCGCAAACCGGAACCGTACAAAGGCAAGGGTATTCGTTACGAGGGCGAGGTGGTCCGCCGCAAGCAGGGCAAGGTGATGGCCAAGTAGGCCCTGGCTGCCTGCCGCCCCGCACGAGTCCTCCCGCAAGTGTAGTGAGACCGAAACGTGAAGCACGCCAAACGCATCGCGCGCCAGCGCCAGCGCCGGCGGCTGCGGGTCCGCAACGCCCTGAAGCGGCATGCCACCCGGCCGCGGCTCAGCGTTTTCCGCAGCCATAAGCACATGTACGCCCAGGTGATCGACGACGAGGCCGGCCGCACCCTGGCCGCCGCCAGCACCCTGGATAAAGAGCTTCGCGGCCAGTTGCGTTACGGCGGGAACGTGGAGGCGGCTGCGGCGGTGGGCCGGCTGATCGCCCAGCGGGCCTTGGCCGCCGGCGTGACCAAGGCCTACCTCGATCGCCGCGAGTACAAGTACCACGGCCGGGTGGCCGCCCTGGCCGATGCCGCCCGCGATGCCGGTTTGGACCTCGGCCCCAAACGCGAACTGCCCGCCGAGGAAGCCCCCAAACCCGCCAAAGCCGCCGCCAAGAAAGAAAAAGCCCCCGGCAAAGAAGGAAAATCGCAAAGCCCTAAGGAGGCGCAGAAGAAGAAGTCGCCGGCCCCCTAGCAGGATGCTGGCCCAAGCCGGCCGGCACCTTGGCCTGCCCGCGGCCGCACCTTGGCCGGCAGAACATCCGCACCTGTTTTTCCAACCCCGCAAGCCGCCGACACCACCGCTCTGGCGGATTGCCTAACCTACGCCAAGAGAGTTTATGGCAAGCGACGCAGCACGGGAATCGACCCGAGGCGAACTGATCGACAAGGTCGTCAAGATCCGGCGGTGCGCCGCCGTGGTCAAAGGGGGCCGCCGCTTCAGCTTTACCGCCCTGGTGGTGGTGGGCGATGGCAAAGGCCGGGTCGGCTGGGGCTATGGCAAGGCCAATGAGGTCCCCCCGGCCGTGGAAAAGGCCATCAAAGACGGCGCCCGCAACCTGATCGAGGTCCCCCTGGCCGGCAGCACCATTCCCCATCCGGTGGATGGACATTTCGGGGCCGCGCGGGTGATCATGGTTCCGGCCATGCCGGGAACCGGCGTGATCGCCGGCGCCGCGGTGCGGGCGGTCTGCGAGGCCTGCGGCATCCGCGACATCCTCACCAAGAGCTTCGGTTCGACCAATCCCCACAACCTGGTCAAAGCCGCCATCGACGCCCTGAAACAGTTGCGCTCGCAAAGCGAGGTCGAGCGCCTACGCGGAGTCATCCTCTCATGAACCTCAACGACATCCACCGTAATATCACCCGGCACCGCAAGCCGAAGCGCTTAGGCCGGGGCAAAGGCTCGGGGCACGGCAAGACGGCTGGGCGCGGCCATAAGGGCCAGAAGGCCCGGACCGGCTGGTCGGCACCCCCAACGTTCGAAGGGGGGCAGATGCCCCTGGCCCGCCGCATCCCCAAACGCGGCTTCCATAACCCCTTCGCTGCCGAGGTGGCTACCGTCAACCTCGGCGATCTGGAGGCGGCCTTCGAACCCGGCGAGGAAGTCACCCCCGAGACGCTCCGCGCCAAGCGCCTGGTCCGCCGCCGCTACGACGTGTTGAAAGTGCTCGGCGACGGCTCGCTCACCAAGCCGCTGCGCATCTCGGCCCATCGCTTCAGCCGCTCCGCTTTGGAGAAAATCCAGCAGGCCGGCGGCCAGGCCGTGGTGTTGCCCGGCAAGAAACCGGTCCCCAAGAACAAACAGCGCTCGGCCCGATCGAGCGCCTCCTGAACCCAGCGCTCCTGGGGCGCTGCGGCGGAACTGGCCCGCCCGCCACGCCCCGGAGGTTGACAAGGACGGATCGACCCATGTGGGAAAAAATCCGTGTCGTCTTCACCATCCCCGAACTTCGCCAGAAGATCGCCCTGACCTTGTTGCTGTTGGCGATCTACCGGGTCGGCTACCACGTCACCCTCCCCATTGTGGACCACACCCGGATGACCGCCTTCTTCAGCCAGGCCACCGGCGGCTGGCTGGACGTGATCGAACAGGCCACGCTGTTCAGCGCCAGCCAGCTCAGCCAGGCCACGATCTTCGGCCTGGGCATCATGCCCTACATCTCGGCCTCGATCATCTTCCAGTTGCTGGCCAGCGTGTATCCGCCCCTGGAACAACTGCAAAAGGAGGGGGAAACCGGGCGCAAGAAGATCAACGAATATACCCGCTACGCCACGGTCCTGTTGTGCATCTTCCAGAGCCTGTTCTATGTGCGCTACCTGGCAGGCCTCCAGACCAACGAGGGGCCGCTGTTGCGCGAAGGGTTCAACACCTTCGGCTGGCAACTGACGGCCGTGCTGACCATGACCGCTGGCACCACCTTCCTCATGTGGCTGGGCGAGCAGATCGACGAGTACGGCATCGGCAACGGCATCAGCCTGTTGATCATGGCGGGCATATTGGCGCGCATGCCCGCGGCCGGAATCGAATTGATCCGGCAGACGGGGGCCGAGCTTGGGGGTAGCGGCGGCAAGCTGGGCATCGAGAACCTGCTGGTGCTGGCGGTGCTGTTCGTGGCGGTCGTGGGCGGGGTGGTCTTCATCACCCAAGGCCAGCGCCGCATCCCCACGCAAAGCGCCAAGCATGTGCGGGGCCGTCGCGTGTACGGCGGCACCCGGCAGTACCTCCCGCTGCGTGTCAACCAGGCCGGCGTGATGCCCATCATCTTCGCCAGCAGCTTGCTGTTGTTCCCCCAGGTGCTGTTCCAGTGGCTGGCGCACCACTATCCGAACTCGATCTGGGTCAATGCGGCCGAGGTCTTCCGGCGCGGCGAGTCCTATAGCTACAACCTCGACTACATCGGCCTGATCTACTTCTTCTGCTATATCTGGACGGCCATCACCTTCACCCCCAAGGACATGGCCGACAACCTAAAGAACCACGGCACCTTCATCCCGGGCTACCGGCCCGGCCGGCGCACCGCCGACTACCTGGAAAAAGTGATGGGGCGGATCACCTATGTGGGTGCCGCGTTTCTGGCGGTGGTGGCCATCGCCCCCAGCATCGTGGCCAGCTCGATGGGCATCAGCTATACGGTGGCCAGCTTTTACGGGGGCACGGGGCTGTTGATCGCGGTGAGCGTGGCCTTCGACCTGGTGCAGAAGATCGACAGCCACCTGGTGATGCGCAACTACCGAGGATTGCTGGAGAGCTAGGCCATGCGATTGGTTTTCATCGGGCCTCCCGGGGCGGGCAAGGGGACGCAGGCCGAGCGGATCGTGGCCCGCTATGGGCTTGCACACCTCTCGACCGGCGATATGCTGCGGGCGGCGCGGGCGGCAGGCACCGAGCTGGGGCGGCGGGCCGATCAATACATGTCCGCCGGCCAACTGGTGCCCGACGACCTGATCATCGACCTCATCCGCCAGCGCCTGGAAGAGCCCGACTGCCGCGCCGGCTATTTGCTGGACGGCTTCCCGCGAACCATCGCCCAGGCCGAGGCCCTGGACCAGATGCTGGCCAGCAAAGGCACCCCGCTGGATGTGGTGCTGGAACTCCAGGCCGACGACGAGGTGATCAAAGCCCGCCTGGCCGGCCGGGGCCGAGCCGACGACAAGCCCGAAGTCATCGCCCAGCGCCTGGTGGCGTACCACCAGCAGACGGCGCCGCTTTTGGATTATTATGGCCGGGCCGGGCTGCTCCGGTCGGTCGATGGCGTCGGCACGATCGACGAGGTGTTCGCCCGGGTATGCAGCGTGCTGGACCCGCTGGCGGGCTGAGGACCCCTACCCGTGCGCAGCCGCAAGACTCCCCGACGCGAAAACAAATCGCCGCAGAACCTGGAGGCGATGCGCCGGGCCGGGCTGCTGGTGTGGGAAACCCTGCACCGGGTGATCGCCCCCATGATCCGCCCCGGGGTGGCTACCCAGGACCTCGATGCCGCCGCCGAAGAGTACTTTCGCCAGCACGACGCCGTTTCGCTGTTCAAGAACTACGTGCCCGAAGGGACCCACTGCCCGCCCTTCCCGGCCGTGACCTGCATCTCCATCAATGAAGAGGTGGTGCACGGCATCCCCGGCCCCAGGCAACTCCGCGAGGGGGACATCGTCAGCATCGATACCGGCTGCAAGCTGGACGGCTGGTGCGGCGACTCGGCCTACACCTTTCCGGTGGGGGAGGTGGACCCCGAGGTCCGCCGGCTGCTGGACGTTACCCGGGGGGTCCTCGACTTGGCCATCCGGCTGATGGCCACCGCCTCGCGTTGGAGCCAGGTCGCCGCTGAAATGGAACGCTTCGTCCAAGACCATGGCTTTTATGTGGTCGAAGCGTTTGTGGGGCATGGCATCGGCCGGGAAATGCACGAAGACCCCCAGGTGCCCAACTTCGTAAGCGACCACCTGCGCCGGGGCGGCGACTTCGCCTTGGAACCGGGACTAGTGATCGCGGTCGAGCCCATGGTGAACATGGGAACCAAGCGGGTGCGGACCCGGCCCGACCGCTGGACCCAAGTTACTGCCGACCACCGGCCCAGCGCCCATTTCGAGCACACCGTGGCCATTACCGACGATGGCCCGCTGATCCTCACCGCGGCCCCCACTGCCACGGAACTGGCTGCGATGCCAATTTAAATGGGAGCTCGGCCGGCAAACCCCGGGAAAAAAGGGGATTTTCGCCGCT
>JBBIQF010000370.1:0-296 GCA_037442445.1 Planctomycetaceae bacterium | reverse complement strand
GGCCATCACCCCGGCTGGCCCCCGAGCGCTCACCGCCGCGCCCGGCGAAGAGTACCCGACCCGCACCTCCGGTACCGCGGGCGGCGGGTCCAAACCATTTGGGGCAGGCCCCAGCAGAGGGTGAGACCAACATAAGGGGTATGGCACCCGGCACACGGGGTAGCGGATGTTGTACCCACCAATTGTTCCAACCCGGCTTGCGCCCTTGCCGCGGAACGCTTTGGGTATCGGCGGATTTCCCCGGGGGGACCCTTGAGTACCCCCGGCCGGAATCCTTATACTAACATGCTTTGCCC
>JBBIQF010000369.1:0-6640 GCA_037442445.1 Planctomycetaceae bacterium | reverse complement strand
GGCCAAACTCACCCCCAACCAAGTAGAAGCGGTGTGCGTCGAGATCGCCAAACTGGGGGTGGTGACGGGCGAAGAGCAGGACCAGGTCATCCAGGAGTTCGCCAACGCCAACCCCGCTACGCTGGCCGTCGGGGTCGGCGGGCTGAACGTCGCCAAGAGCCTCTTGGAGCAGGCGCTGGGCAAGAACGCCTCGGCCACGCTGGACAGTGTGCGCCAGTCGCTGGAAGCCCTGCCCTTCGGCTTTCTGCAAAAAGTGGATGCCCAGAACCTGCTGACGTTCATCATCGACGAGCACCCGCAGACCATCGCCCTGATCCTCTCGCACATGTCGCCCCAGCAGGCCGCCCAGGTGCTGGCCGGCCTGCCCGCCGAACGCCAGCTCTCGGTCATCCGCCGCATCGCCACCATGGGGCAAACCAGCCCCGAGATCATTCAAGAGGTAGAAAAAGGGCTGGAAACCCGCATGGCCAGCGTGATGAGCCAGCAGTTCGAGAACGCCGGCGGGGTGGGGGCCGTGGCCGAAATCCTCAACGTCGTCGATCGCGCCACCGAACGCAGCCTGCTGGAGAACCTCGCCCAGGAAGACCCCGAACTCGTCGAGGAAATCCGCCGCCTGATGTTCGTCTTCGAGGACATCACCAAGTTCTCCGACCGCGATATCCAGACCATCCTCAAGAATGTCGAGAGTTCGCAATGGGCCATGGCCCTCAAAGGCGCCACCGACGAACTCAAACAAAAAATCCTGGGCAACATGTCCAAGCGGGCCGCGGCCCTGCTGATCGAAGAGATGGAGTACCTGGGGCCGGTGCGGGCCTCGGCCGTCGAACAGGTGCAACAACAGATCGTCGATATCATCCGCCGCCTGGAGGATATGGGCGAGATCACCATCAGCACCGGCGAAGAAGAAGAACGCTTCGTGCAATAATGGCCGGCGCGTAGCTGAAAAACGGTGCCCCGGGTCGCCGGGCACCGGGCTCACGGAAGGTCCAGCGGCGCAACGGCCACGGCGCCCGTCCAGCGGCTTGGTTCCCCAACCGGCCTCCGCGCGGGGATTACTGCGATTGAGGAGCCGTGGGCGGGTTCCCGTTTTCCGCCAGAAGGCTGCGGATTTCGCTCTGGACGTACTGGAATAACTCGGGCTTCTTGCCAACCAGGGTCCAGACTTTGGGGGCGGGCTTCCAGCGGGCAACCCGGCCATCATGAACGTCCAACAGCACCAGAGTAGGCCCGGTGATATGGTAAGCCGCGACGTAGGCCTGGTTCTTCGGATTCTCGAAGTCGATCATGGCCAGCCGGACTTGCCCGTTGCGGAGTTCTTCGGCAAAGCCGGTGCGGATGGCCTCCTCGATATAGGCGCTGATCGTGCGGCAGGTGGGACATCTGACCGTTCTATGGAAGTAGCAGGCCACGACCGCGTGGGAGGGGGCTTTTGGCGGAGCGGCGGCCAGGGCGAAGCTGCCGGCCGAAAATGCGTAACCCATTGCTGTGCACGCGATTAGCGCGATGGCGATCCGAAGCCTAGCCATCGAGTATGGCTCCTTTGTCGAAACACCCGTGGGTTTGAAAATGTTCATTGGTCCGTTTTGCGAGTTGGCGAGTTTACCAATCGCTCCACCGCGGATCAATGCCAAAGTACCCGATGGCGAAAGGCCATCAGAGGCCCCCCGGCGGGGTGCCCCCACCGGCTCGTCGCGCCGCCACAGCCACCCACCGGGTGGAGCAGGGAGCACGGAGCACGGAGCAGGGAGCAGGGAATAGCGAAGACCAAGCCGCGGGATTCAACCCGGTGGTGCTAACGCGCAGCCCACCAACTTCGCCCCTTATCTTGGTCATTGGTGCTTGGTCATTGGTCATTGGCGATTGGTACTTGGTCCTTCGACATTCGGCATTTGACTTTCGACATTCGACATTCGCCATGCAGCCGGCTGCGTCGTCTGTCGTGCCGTGGTACACTGCGCACAGTCTGCTACGGCGGAGCTTGCGGCGGGTTATCGCCGGAGGTGTCGGGTATGATCCGTCTCTTGCCTGAGCATAGCACTCGGTACTTGGTTGCGTTGCTGGTCCTGGCACTGGCGGCCGGCGGGGCTAGGGCGGCCGACGAGCCCCACCCGCTGTTGACGTGGGTCAAACGGCATCCCGTCGCGTCTGCGGGGGCCAAGGGGAGCAAACCCTCGCCCCGGCTGGGTTACGAGACCACCTACGGGTACGACCCTGCCCGAAAGCTGCTGATCCGCTACGGTGGCCACAATCAAGGGGGTGGTGGCGAGCAGAACTCCGAAGTGTGGACCTACGACCTGGATCGGGATGTTTGGACCCTCAAGGAGCCCAACGACGCCCCGCCGGGCGTGTGCTGCGGCCAGCAAAACGTATTCGACGAGGCGCTCGGCCGGTTCCTCCGCTTCCCCTCGTTCAGCGGCAGCCACGGCTGGCAGTCGCCGCGCGAAATCGCCTTGAAAGACAGCTCGGTGTGGACGTACGACTTGGGGACCAACACATGGCAGGCCATGCGCCCGTGTCCCGAGATCTGGCCGGCGCCGTTGAGGGGCGCCGCCTATGATCCGGAACTGCGGGTAACGGTCCTCCATGGCGGCGAGGGGGCCGGCTACGGGACGGTGGTCTATGATCTTTACACGAACACCTGGCATGCCATGAAGCCGGCCGATGGGCCTGCGGCCAACCTTTCGCAACCCGGGTTTGCTTACGATGCGGTGCATCGGGTTTTCGTGCTGTTCGGCTCGCAATTCCACGACGACCCGCGGACCTGGGTCTACGACCTTCGCACCAATCGGTGGCGGGTCCTGGAGGTGAAGCAGCACCCGCCGGCCGACAAGAGCTGTCCGGTCATGGCGGCCGACACGCGCAACGGCATCGTGCTGTGCAACGTGCTGGGGGCCTCCGGGCTGGAGACGTGGGCATTGGACGTATCCAAGCCGGCATGGACGCGGTTGCCGGGGCGCCAGGAGCCGGACCTTTCGGGGGCCCGCAACCGGGTGCTCGTGTACCTGGCCGACCGCAACCTGTTCGTGCTGGAAAACCGCACGCGGGACCAGCAGCAGATTTGGACCTTCCGTTATGCCGAGGCCCCGCCGCCGGCCCCGCGCGCCGAGGAGCTCCGGTTGCACACGGCGCCCCAAGGGGCTCGATTGTCCTGGAAGTCGCCGCCCGGCGCC
The DNA here is from genome assembly GCA_037442445.1 of Planctomycetaceae bacterium. GTDB lineage: Bacteria > Planctomycetota > Planctomycetia > Pirellulales > Thermoguttaceae > JANLFZ01. Next base: position 3,470 of record JBBIQF010000369.1, on the reverse strand, counting down.
CAGGTGCGGTACACGGTTTGCCGCGGGCAAGGCGACAAGCCGTGGGAGGTGCCGCTTGCTCCCGTGGCCGAAGCGCTCGAGGCCACCAGCTTCGAGGACCGCGGGCTTGCCCCGGCGACGGTGTATTATTACCAGGTCCGCACGGTGGACCGCTCGGGCAAGATTCTGGGGGCCTCGCCGGTGGTTTCGACGCGGCCGCCGGTGGTAACGGGTCTGGTGCTATCGGTGCTCGGCCCGAGAAAGCTGGAACTGGTGTGGGAGGCGTCGAAGGCCGAGGATGTGGTGGGCTACCATGTGGAGCGGGCCGAGGTGGCCGTGTACTCCGCCCCGCAGGTCAAGCGGATCGCCGACCGGTATCCGGAAGCGTCGGATACGGCGGTGGGGCGGATCAAAGCGATCGGGCCATTCCGGCGGCTGACCACCGAGCCGCTCCGCGCCGCGTTGTTCATCGACCAGGGCGTGGACCTTACGGCCGGACCGCGCGAGCCGGCCCACCCCATTGCCGAACGGCCGCTCCGCCCCGACCAACTCGATCTGCGGGCCAAGCCCTACCGCTATGCCACCTACGCCTACCGCGTGTTGGCCGTGAATCGGCTGGGGGTGGAAAGCGGCCCATCGCCGCTGGTGTTTTCGTATCCCTCGGCCGTCCAGCACGTCTTCGCCCAAGAGATGCCGGGGGGCAAGACCCGGTTACGGTGGCAGCCCAATCCCGAGAAGGCCATTACCGGCTATCATGTGTACCGGCACAACGGGAGGTGGGACAAGGACCCTATCGTGCGGCTGACGGCCCAACCTGTCGCGGCGGCGGAGTTCCTGGACCCCGAGGCCAAGGAAAGCACCCGCCGCTACGAGATCGTGGCCGTGGACACCTTGGGGCAAGAGGGCGAACCCTCGCAGCCGGTGTGGTCGCGCCGCGAATGGAAGCGGTTTTACGACCCCTACGTGGGCCCGTGGCACCAATGACACGCCGTGGCCGGCGGGGTTCCGGCGGCGGGCCGCGGGGTGGCGTTTCAGGCCCGTTCCAGCCGGGCGGCCAACGTATCGGCCACGGTGCGCAGCACTTTGATCCGTGCGAATAGCTTGTCGTTGGCCTCGACGATCGTCCAGGGCGCGTAGGTCGTGCTGGTGCGTTCGAGCATTTCGGTGACAGCCTGCTCGTACTCCTTCCATTTCTGCCGGTTGCGCCAATCCTCCTCGCCGATCTTCCACTGCTTTTCGCGCTGCCGCGCTTCGAACCGGCGGAGTTGCTCGTCCGGATCGATGTGGAGCCAGAACTTGACGATGGCGGTGCCGAACTCGGCCAATTGGCGCTCGAATTCGTTGATTTCCCGATAGGCGCGGCGCCACTGGTCCTCGGTGCAGAACCCCTCGATCCGTTCGACGAGCACCCGGCCATACCACGAGCGATCGAAGATGGCGATATGCCCGGCCTTGGGGACCCGCCGCCAGAAGCGCCACAAGTAGTGGTGGGCCAACTCTTCGGGCGTGGGGGCGGCGATGGAGATCACTTCGTAGCCGCGTGGGTCCAGCCCGGCGGCCAGGCGGCGGATGGCACCCCCCTTGCCCGCCGCATCCCAGCCTTCGAAGACGATGACGGCCGGCACGCGCTCGATGTACAAGCGATGCTCCAGCTCGAACAGGCGCTTCTGGAGGCGATCGAGTTGCTTTTCATACTCCGCGCGCTCCAGGCGAAGTTGGAGGTTGACGCGGTCGAGGACGGTCTGGCGCCGGGTGGGGCAGGGATCGGGCGGCGGCAGGGGGCGATCAACAGGCTTGGGGGCCGCCGCACGCCGCGCGATCTCTCTTTCAACGGCGGCCACCACGGTCTCGAACACCCGCAACCGGGCGAACCGCTCCTGTGTGGCTTCGACCACGGTCCACGGGGCGTAGGGGGTGCTGGTGCGCTGGAGCATTTCCTCGACGGCAGCCAGCCACTGGGCGTACCGGCGGTTCTGGCGGCGTTCGCGTTTGCCCACGCGCCATGCCGTGTCGGGGTCTTTGGCCAGTGCCCGCAACCGGCGTTTCTGTTCGCCTTTGGCGATGTGCAGCCAGAACTTGACCAGCACCATGCCCGAATCGGTCAACTGCCGCTCGAACTCCAGGACATCCTCGAATTGCGGCTGGTCGCGGCAGCCGGCGGCGGTCCCTTCCACGCGGCATTCCAGCAGCCGGCGGTACCAGGAGCGATCGAAGATGGCGATGGCCCCGGCCGCGGGCAATTCATTCCAGTATGGCCACAGCCAGGGACGCATGGCCTGGCGCTCCTGGAGGCTGGCGCCGGTATGCACCTTGAAGCCGCGGGGGTCCAAGGCCAGGGCAAGGCGATTGATGAGCGTCCCCTTGCCGGCGGCGTCCCACCCCTCGAAGACCAAGACCACGGGGATGGCCGCCGCCCGGGCCGCTCGCTGGCACTCGCCTAAGCGGGCCTCCAAGGCCGGGAAAACGGCATCGAACTCCGCTTTGGAAATCCGCTGGTCGAGGTCTACAAGCTCCAGCATCGCAACCTCCCGGGGGTTTGGCCCCGCACGCAGCAGGCGACTGCCGGACACCAGCGCCGGGGCGGGGCCCGGGGCGGACGGGCTTGCCGCACACCGAAGTATAGCACCGGCCCCACCGGCAGGGGACGTAAGGGCATCGGCCGGCGGCCCGCCGCGGGCATCCCGGCGACAAGCCCTCCGCGGTACCCCGGCCCGTGGGCTACGCCCCCTTGCGCTGGGGCCGAGCGATTGGGCTTCGATGGCCCATTGTTGACACCACCCTAAGAGCCAGTAGGATGGAAAGTTAGGGTCGCGGCTGGCCGGCGGCGCAAGGCAGCGATGCCTGCGGTGCTTGCCCCCAGCGGCTTGCCTGATCGACAACTGGATTGAGCGACTTTGGGCCCCTTTTCCCATCGAGGCCGGCGGACGATATGAAGGGCACTTACGGTCTGATACTGGCCATCGGGTTGGGCATTGTGGGGGCGCTACTGAATTTTGCCTACCTGGCCAACAAGTCGGCCAAGGAAGAGCTGGTGGGGTTCGTGGGCATCCGCACGAACTTGCAGCAGGGCGAGCGGCTGCGGGCCGATGCCATCGAAGAGGTGCTCATCCCGGCCCGGGTGGCGGGGACGCTCAAGAATTACGCGGTGCTGTGGTCCGCCCGCGATGCCGAGGTGGACAAACGTGTCACCCGCAATCTGCCGGCCGGTTCGCTGCTTTTGTTGCAAGACATGCGTTCGCCGCCGGCCGAGTTGGACTTTGGCAAGAATCTTCCGCCGGGGGTGGAAGAGCGGGCGTGGTTCGTGCCGGTGGACTTGCGGCGGATGGTCCCCTCCGTGACCCCCACCGCCTTGGCCAGGTCCACGAAGGACATGCGCCCGTCCTGTTGCAGGAGCTGGATGATCTCGCGCTCTGTCTTGTCCAGGTCCACCATGCCGCTTCCCTCCCCGAAGATTCCAGGTTAATGGCTATTCGCCGTGCGTGGCCATTTTC
>JBBIQF010000368.1:0-6661 GCA_037442445.1 Planctomycetaceae bacterium | reverse complement strand
AGCGATGTCCCACATCCACCCCTGGCGGCGATCGTAGTTCCATGCGCTGGCAAACCGCGATTCGCGTACCCCCGCAAGATACGGGCGATAGATGATCCCCTGCGGCAATATCTGCCAGGACCACGAGTCGTCAAGCCAACCTTTTTCCAAGGCTGCGATGCCCGCGCTGCGGGGCCAGGGAATCGCCACCGCCGGCTCGGCAAAGGGAAGCCCCCCTGCGAAATCCGAATCACCGCCCTCCGGGCCTGAAGCCGAGGCGTGCCCAGGCGACTCTGAATCCGGCATGGCCAGGGGCGAACTCACAACTCGGTCCGGCCAGCGGACCCCGCGGGCCGAGGGGCTCGGTGAACCGGAGGACGAGGAACTCGACGGAGTCGAGGAAGCCTCGGCACTCTGGCCAGGCGGCGCAAGGTTGAGGGTTGGGGTGGCCTGGGCAAACGCCAACACACCTGCACAAAGGAGAATCGCCGATGCCCATGACCCGGCTGGAGCAGGCAAGGCAGTAACTCCGGGCGTGCGAATCCTCCTCATCGCTGCGTGCCTCGGCGTTTCGCTCAAGCGGCAAGCCCCTTGGTATTCTCCGCCTTGAGGCGCTACAGCGTCCTCTTATCGGCATTCTGGCCGATAACGGTGAAGGTCAACGGCGCTATGGGGCGAAATACACTTCGCAGGCGACCTGGGGAGGCTGGGTAGTCCACACCAGACCGCCGGCGCAGCCCCCGCGCCCTGGGCTTTAGCCCACCATGGCCGGCGTCGGTTCTGTAGCCTGATTGATGAGGTACTTGGCCGCCACCGCATACAGGGAGCACCGCGGCTGTTGGCCCGCGAAGATGGCGTGCAAGGCCTCGAGGTCGCTTTTCCACACCGTATCGCCCGGGGCCACCAGGCAGCGGGCGCCCGGCTGGTATTCCCGCAGCAGCCTTCCCTTATGGAAGAAAACCGTTTCTTCGGCGACGGCGGTGGGATAGATCCGCATATACGGCATGATGTCGTCGGGCTTGAACCAGAGCTTGATTTCGCGTTCGGCCTCCTCGATGCTCGCCGAGGCGTGTACAAGATTGTCCATTCGCTCGCCGATCACTTGGCCTGAAGCGTCCTTGACCGGCACCACCGTTCCCAGGGCGCGAATCGTTCCCGGCGCCGTGTCGCGGGCAACATGGGGATTGGTGGGCCCGGCGATCCTCCGAACCTTATTCACGGCGTCCGGGCCGCAGTACACCAGCGCCACCACCCTGCGGCGGTGTGGCCGATCGGCATAATGCACCTCGCCGGTGATATAGGAGATCAAGAACTCGTAGAACGGCTTGCCCTTGTGTTCGGCGTAATGTTCCTCGGCCAACATGCGAGTGACGTGGACGATCTTGGCGCCCGCGTAGCGCAGGCCGGTATGGAACTCCGAGAACTGCGAAAGGATGTACCCCGTGAGCGAGACCTTCAAAGCATCGGGTTTGATCAAGACCAGCGTTTGCTCGAGTTCTTTGATATCCACGGGCGGTATCTCCGAAGAGAATACGACGAACAAGCGGGTGCGACCGCCAAGCTACGCCCCAAGCCAGGCCAGGCCCACGACTTCCCGAATTTGCCTCCGCAGCGGCCTTGGGGCCTGGGCGTGGGTATTATCGCGGGGCGCAATGAACCTACAAGGGGAGTTTCAAAGAATCCCCCCTTCAGTCCTGTCAGCTATACGATCTACCAGGGGGACAGCGCCCGCGCTGGGCCCGGAGGGCGCCACCAGGGACGATGTGGGCTGGCCGCACTGCCGGGACACAACCTACGCCAGCAACGCCGCAAGCTCCTCCCGCACGCGGCGTTCGATCGCCCCACGAAAAGGGGAGGCCACAAAGGGCAAATCCACCTCGACGCTCACCTGGCCCGGCGCTGCCGTTACCGACCCCTCGAACCGCATCCCCAGGCTGCTGAACCGATAGCGCAGCGACTGGCCGTCCCACTGTTCTTCAAGCCCCTCGAGGTGCTCGGCATACGCGGCCTTCAGGGCATCGTAGCGCTCCAGCAGCCGCCGCATGGCCTCGGCGTCCGACAAGGTGTGCATCACCGTCACGGCGACCAGGGGCATGCGCGAGGGTTCCTTGGAGCTTGGGGGGCGACAACCCGGCCCACGCCGGGCCGCAGCCTACGCCAGACTCTTGGCCTTCAATTCGTTCATCAATCGCACGGCCTGGCCGATCTCGGCCTTTTGGCGCTCGGGTTCCTGGGGGATTTCGCGTTCGATGGTCAGCGGGCCGTCATAGCCGAGTTCCTTGAGGGTCCTCAAGAACAGCTCGGCGTTGACATCCCCGGTGCCGAAGGGCACCTCCTGGCCCCATTCCTTGCCGGGGTTGGCGGCCCAGCGGGCGTCTTTGCAGTGCACACTCCGCACGTAGCGGCCCACCTTGCGCAGGGCCTCGATGGGGTTGCCGGTGCCGTAGAGGATCATGTTGGCCGGGTCGAAATTCACAAACAGGTTGTCGCGCCCCACGTCGGCGATGAAGCGGAGCAGGGTGTCGGCCGACTCCTGGCCGGTCTCCAAATGCAGGTTCTGCCCGTTGCCCTTGAGATAGTCGCACAGGCCCTGGGTGACGCGGACCACGTCGGCGTAGAGGGGGTCGGCGGGGTCGTGGGGCACAAAGCCGATGTGCAGTCCCAAGGCATTGCAGCCCAGGCGTCGGGCGAAATCGGAGATCTCGTGCATTTCCTGGGTGCGGGCGGCGCGGGTCTCGGGGGGCACCAGGCCCACGGTCTTCGCCACCGTGGGGATGTCGGCGTAGCTCTCGCCCTCGAACCCGCCGAAGACCACGGTGATGGTGATCCCCATCGACGCCAGTTGGTCCAGGAAGCGTTTGGCGTGCTCCTCGGTGCGGGTGGAACGGTGGGGGGCGTGCAGGTGGATGGTAGGCACCCCCAACTCATGGGCGACTTCGAGTTTTACGCCCAACCCCGCGTCGATGCTGGCAAACACTCCGACGGGCCACTTGTCCACGGCTTGCTCCTCTATGGATGGAATTTCCCACGGGCGACCGGCCCGGCCCGCCCGAGCCGCGCCCAACCGCCGCACACCAGCGGCAGTGCCACCATAGCGGAGGTTGCCGCGTTGTTCAAGCGGCGCGCGCCCTTAGATGCCTCCCCCTCTGCCGTGGGATGCTTTTGGGTAGTTTAGCCATGTGGTAGATTATTAGGTTTTAGCATGGTGGTCTTGCCCATGATGGCCCGTTTCGAGAACGTGTACGTGCTGGACGTGATGTCCGACGATCATCCCGGGATCGTCGCGGCGGTCACCACCGCGGTCGAGGCCCTGGGCGGCAACATCGATGCGTGCAGCCAGACCGTGTTGGGCGGGTACTTCACGCTGATCATGATCGTCAGCACGCCGCAGCCGGTGGACCCCGAGCGCCTGGCCGAGCAGGTCCGCAAGGCCGGCACGGGCGGGTCGGAGTTCCAGGTGCTCGCCCGGCGGGCCGACCGCTGCGAGGGCTACAAGCCCCCCGAGAAGTGCGACCGCTTCGTGATCACCGCCTTCGGCAAGGACCAGCCCGGCATCGTCCGCCGCTTCAGCCAGTACCTGGCGGGCAAGGATATCAACATCGTGGACTTGTACGGGGACCGCAAGGGGGACGAGTTCGTGCTGATCGGCCAGTTGGAGGTCCCTTCGCGCTGGGATATCCGCATGTTGCAGACCGACCTGGAACAGATGGGGCAGGAGTTGGGCTTCACCGTCAAACTTCAACACGAGAACGTGTTTGTGGCCACCAACCAGCTTCGGCTGCCCGTGGCCGGCGGGTAAACGATGCTCCGGACCGACGAAATCCTTTCCACCATTGAAATGCTCCACGCCGAGCACCTCGACGTGCGGGCGGTCACCTTGGCCTTGAACGTCGAAGACTGCGCCGCCCCCAGCGTGGACCTGGTCTGCCGCAAACTCCGCAACAAGATCCTCAGCCGCGCCAGCCGGCTGGTCGAGGTCTGCCAGCGCGTGGGGTGCAAGTACGGTATCCCGGTGGTCAACAAGCGGCTGGCCATCTCGCCGGTGTCGACGCTTTTGGCAGGGCACGGCCATGCCGCCGCCGTCCAGGTGGCCCGGGCCTTGGACGAGGCGGCGGCCAGTTGCGGCGTCGATTTCGTGGGGGGATTCACCGCCCTGGTCCATAAGGGGATCAGCGCGGCCGATGCCGTGGTGATGAACTCGCTGCCCGACGTGCTCTCGCAGACCCGCCAGGTGTGCGCCTCGATCAACGTCGCCTCGCGCAAGGCGGGCATCAACATGGATGCCATACGCCAGATGGGCGAGATCGTGCTGCGGGTAGCGCAGGCTACCGCCGACCGCCGCGGCTTCGGCTGCGCCAAACTGGTCATCTTTGCCAACATCCCGGAAGACAACCCCTTCATGGCCGGTGCGTACATGGGCGCCGGCGAGCCGGAAGCCACGGTCAATATCGGCGTCTCCGGGCCGGGCGTGGTGTGCAGCGCCCTGAAACGGCGGATCGAGCGCGAACGCAACCTCACCCTGGGCGACCTGGCCGAGGAGATCAAAATCACTAGCTTCCGCGTCACCCGGGTGGGCGAACTCATCGGCCGCGAAGTGGCCGCCGAACTCGGCGTGGCCTTCGGCATCGTGGACCTGTCGCTGGCCCCCACCCCCATGGTGGGCGATAGCGTCGGGGAAATCCTCAAGACCCTGGGCATCGAGAAGATCGGGGCGCCGGGCTCCACGGCTGCCGTGGCCATGCTCAACGACGCGGTCAAGAAAGGGGGCCTGTTCGCCTCCAGCTCGGTCGGCGGCTTGAGCGGGGCGTTCATCCCTGTCAGCGAGGACGCCGCCCTGGCCGACGCCGTGCGCAACGGCCACCTGGTGCTCGAAAAGCTCGAGGCCATGACCTCGGTCTGCTCGGTGGGCCTGGACATGATCGCCATCCCCGGCGATACCCCTGCCGAGACCATCGCTGCATTGATCGCCGACGAAATGGCCATCGGCGTGATCAACGACAAGACCACCGCCGTGCGGATCATCCCCGTGCCCGGGGCCAAGGCGGGCGACTTCGTGGACTTTGGCGGCCTGTTCGGCTCCACCCCCGTGATGGAAGTCCGCAACGCGGGGGCCAGTGCGGCTTTCGTCCGCTTCGGCGGGCGCATCCCCGCCCCGCTCCAATCGCTGGGCAATTAGAGGGAACCTCCGGGCCGGATCGCGGCCGTACCGGCGGCATCGAGGCGGCCAAAATGCCCAGGCTTCGGCATGAAGCGCCGCCGCCCCGGCCCAATCACAGCCGCCAAGCTGCCCGCGCTTGGACGCTTACAGTGCCCGGGTAATGCCCGGCAAAGCCGTCGGATAGCGCCCGCTCGAATCGGGGCGCACCGGCGGCTCGGCATCGAATGCATACTTCTCGGGGCCTAGGCGGAGGTCCGAGGCTATCGCCTCCTGCCACGTGATGCGCCGGCCAGAGTAGGTCGCCATGCGGCCCAGCACGGCCGTCATGCTGCTGGTGGCCCCGTAGTCCCCCTCGAACTCATAGGGGCCATCGCCGAAGACGCTGGCCTGAAGGTCGTCGTGCTCCCGCTGATAAGGGTTTTGCAAGCGGTACGTGCTCTGCCGGAGATTCCGCGGCGTCAGCGTACCCAGGCCCCAAGGGCCGGTGCCCAGCGTCATCGCCCCTTGGGTGCCCAGCACCTGTTCGGAAACGTGGCTCCACGTGCCAGGCTGCTGCCGGGCCTGGCAGATGTGTCGGCCCCCGCCCGGATACTCGAACTCCACAGCGTGGTGGTCCCAGATATCGCCTTCGGTGCGGACTTGGCGCCCGCCCATCCCGGCGGCGGAGATTGGGAGGGCATCGAAGCCCCAGTTGGCCACGTCGATCTCGTGGCAGGCCTGCTCGACCAGGTGGTCGCCGCACAGCCAGCAGAAGACATTCCAGTGGCGAATCTGATACTCCATCTCGGTCATGTCGGGGGGTTTAGGGCCGGCGGCCCGGCCTCCCGCCATGTTGAAATAGGTGCGCACCAGGCGTACCTGGCCCACCGCTCCCTCGCGGATGCGGCGGATGCCCTCCAGATAATTCTGCTGGTGGCGCCGCTGCAAGCCCACGCCCACCGACAGCCGCTTGCGCTTGGCCTCGGCGTTGGCCGCCACCAACATGCGGTATCCGGGCGCATCGACGCAGCAGGGTTTTTCGAGGAAGGCGTGCTTGCCGGCCTGCACGGCCGCCGCATAATGCAGGGGCCGAAAATGGGGCGGTGCCGTCAGCAGCACCAGGTCCACGCCCGCCTCGATCACCTTGAGATAGGCATCGAAACCTGCGAAGCGCCGCTCGGGCGGCACGTCGATCCGCGGCCGGAGTTCCTCGTACTTCAAGAGGTTCTTGAGCGCCGTCTCGATGCGCTCGGCAAACAGGTCGCCCACCGCCACCAGGCGCACCGGGTACTTGGTGCTCAGCGCCTCGCGGCAGGCGCCCGTGCCCCGGTTGCCGCAGCCGACAAACCCCAAGCGCAAGACATCGCTTCCGGCGGCGTGCGCAAAGCGGGCCGGATCTAGCGCCACGGCTCCCAGCCCGGCAATGGCTCCGGCGGCGGCCCGAGGGTGCCGCCACGTGCCGCGGCCGGACCGTTGCTTCTGGTGTCTACTGGCCATACGATGACTCCCAAGGCTGCCCCGCGGCACGTTCGAGCCTATACATCA
>JBBIQF010000367.1:0-6701 GCA_037442445.1 Planctomycetaceae bacterium | reverse complement strand
CGCGCAACGCAGCCACTTTGGCGTCCTTGGGCCAGGTGAAATCGCTATCGTAAACATTCATCACCGCGATGGTGGCCGGCGGTATCTCGCCGCCATGGCGGGCGATGGCTTCGGCGGTCTGCACGGTCTGCTCGGGCAGGATCGGCGGGCGGGGCCGGGGGGCCAGCGGCATGGGGCTTACGCACGAGATGGCCGGGTCGCGGTAAATCAGTTCCTTGTTGCCGTCGCGATCGATCCAGTAGATGCCGCGGTTCCTGGCCGCCGCGTCGTACACGCACAAATAGTCGTCTTCGCTGAGCGGCCAGGGCGTGCCGTAGCAGGCGTAGGGGGCGATGGGGCGGCCTTCGGCCTCCGGGAAGGGGACCTCAGGCGTCAGGCGCTCCAGTTGCGACATCGCCCCGTCGTCGGGGATGCGCGGGTCGATGAGCACCAGCGAGCCGAACTCATGCCCGTGGTGCGCCCCGGTCGAGGCCACGAACTTGTGCGAGCCGGGGATGGCGCGGATGGCCATTTCCATCCACGGCCGGCTCTCGCGGCGTACCGGGTAGTTGCCGTGGAAGCTCCGCGGGTCGCGGCCATCGGGGAAGCACGTCCAGATGTGGTGCGCGATGTTCGTATCGCGGTCCACATAGTCCCAGCGGGTGTACACGATCATCCCCTCGTGGGTCACGCTGGGATGCCACTCATGCGTTTCGTGGAAGCTCAGGCAGATGATGTCTGTGCCGTCGTCTTTCATCGAAAACAGCGTGTAGACCGGGCAGTGCCGGCCGCACCGCAGGTATCCGCCCCGCCGCAGCGAGACGAACACCACCCGGCCATTGGGCAGGTAGCAGGGGTCGAAATCGTCCCAGTCGCCATCGGTCAACTGGACCAGGCCGGTGCCGTCGGCCTGCACGCGGAAGATGTGATGGCTGATTTCCGGGCCCCAAAGGTACGCCTCTTTGCCCTGCGTCTTGGCGTAGGCCTTGGCCTGGGTGTAGGCGAAAAGGATGGTCTGCCCGTCGTACGATACCTCGGGCGACAGGAAGGCGCCGCCTTGGAGCTTCTGGCCGGCCAGGCGGCCCTTTTCCACCACCGAGTTCTCCAAGAGGTCGATCAGTTTGGGCTGGTCGCTGAAAGGGTCCACCAGCACGAACAGGCCGCCGCCGGGCACGGCGTTGCATCCGTAATACTGGTCGCACATGTGGTACACGCCGGCCGAGTCGTGCCGCTTGATGAACAACAGCTTGTCGATCTGCAAGCGGGGATTGGCAAAGGCGATGCGGCGGAGCAGGCGGCGGGCATCGAAGTACAGCTCGCGCCGGGCCTCGACCGGAACCTGGCCGGCCGACTGCATGGCCGACAAGCGCCCTCGAAGCGGGGCGAGTTCTTTGGCCAGCGGGTCGAGCCGCTGGGGACCGGCCAGGGGGGCCAGCCGCCTGGCCAAGCGCTCGGCCCGGGCCAGCACCGCCTCGATGTGGGCAAGCGAGAACGGCCGCTCGGCCGATGCCCCCTCGGCGCCCAATGCCCTTGCGCCCGCCGTCCTCTTGGCCACCGAATACCGCCCCACGCTCTTCTGGTCGGCGGGCTTGCCCAAGGCGATGTTCTTTTCCGGCTGCTCGGCCGGATAAACCTCCACCTCGTCCAGCGCGAAAGAGCATGTCCCCGGCACGGCAAGGCGCACGATCCGGGCGGCGATGTCCTTGCCCCGGAAGGAGACCACCAACGGCTTGTTCTCTTTGGCCCCAAAGAACGTCTGGCCATCGTGCTGATAGACCTGGCGGAAGGGCTTTCCCGGCCCCTGGCTGACCAGGATTTGCAGGTGGCGGGTCCGCGGGGCCGTGTTGCCGTCGGTCCGATTGAAGACGACCACGCGGTCCAGGCGGTACACCTGGCCCAGATCGACCTGCCACCAGGGGTCCTGCTCGGCGCTGGCGGTGTGAAAGCCGTAGGAGCCGGTCTTAACCCCGTCGCAGCCGCCGGCAGCATCCTCGGCCGTGGTCACCGGCCCAGCCGGCGTGGCCGCCGCGGCGGGCTTGCCGAAGCGGGCATCTTGATCGATCCAGTCGGCCTCGACCAACGTGCGGACCAGGGGGCCCACCTCGACCGCCCGCAACGCCGGGCGCTGGGCCGATCCCGCCGAGGACGCAGAAGACACCGCGCCCGGCGAGGCCCCCCGCGCCTCCAGGGCGTAAACCGCCATCCACGCTGCCAGAACCCAGGCGGGCCACCCCCATGGCCCTTCCCTCCGGACCCGTCGGACCGAACGCATGGATTCACCCTCCGCACAGTCGCTCAGAACGCCCGATGTTTGCCGCATTGCCCGAAGTGCCGGGCGGGCGCGGTTCGCCGCGCAGAACCGCGGCCCGCAGGCCGGGGCCGCGGCCGGCACCGCTCCGCCTCAATCTTAAACCGCGGCCCCCACCCCACACAAGCGGACAAGGCCTATCGCGGCAGTCCGGCCGGGGCGGTATGCTGGACCGGCCCGGAAAGGGCCCATGTCTGCGGGCCACGGCCGGATGGCCGATTTCACGCGGGTTTCAACACAGTCCCCTGGGAAGTACCCATGAGGTGCGCTATGACGGTTACAAGGCGCGGTTTTCTCAAAAGCGCAGTACTCGCGGCAGGTGCCAGCGTGGCGGGCCAGGCCGTCGGCCAGCAGCCCGCGCAAAAACGCTATCCCTACCTGGGCCGAACCGAGGATTACGCCGATTTCCGCGTCATCGACCCCGGGCGCACGATCGCCAAGATCGAATCGTGGACCCGCGGGCCTTACGGGATCGTGCGCGTGACGACGCGCGACGGCCAACAGGGCTTCGGGCAGCTCTCGTCGTTCGAGGCCGACATTACCGCCACCGTGCTCCACCGGCAGGTGGCCCGGCACGTGCTGGGCCGCGACCCGGCGCACATCGATGCCCTGGTGGACCGCGTGATCGACGCCAACATGAAGTTCCCCTGGTCGTACGTGTGCCGGGCGCTGGCCGGCGTGGACACGGCCATCTGGGACTTGTACGGCAAGATCCGGGACAAGCCGGTGTGCGAGCTGGCAGGGGGCACGCGCCGCCCGCTGGTGGTGTATGGCTCAAGCATGCGGCGCGACATCACCCCGGAGGACGAAGCGGCGCGCCTGGCCCGGCTGCGCGATACCCAGGGGTTCCGGGCGTTCAAGGTCCGCGTGGGGCTGCCCACGGGGCACGACGGCGACGCCGCACCCGGCCGGACCGAGAAACTCATCCCCGCCGTGCGCAAAGCCGTGGGCGATCAAGTGCAACTGCTGGCCGATGGCAACAGTTGTTATACCCCGCCGCGGGCCATCGAAATCGGCCGGCGCATGGAAGAGCACCGCTACTACTGGTTCGAGGAACCTTGCCCGTATTGGGAACTCGAGTGGACGGCCGAGGTGGCCGCCGCCCTGACCATGAACGTGGCCGGCGGCGAGCAGGATAACGACCTGGCCCAGTGGCGGCGGATGATCCGGATGAACGCGGTCGATATCTTGCAACCGGACCTGTGCTACGTGGGCGGCTGGACGCGGGCATGGCGGGTGGCCCTTTTGGGCCAGCAAGCCGGCATACGCGTCGTGCCGCATTCCTCGCACCTGTCGCTGGTCACGCTTTTTTCGATGCATTTCATGGCCGCCATCCCCAACCCCGGCCCCTTCCTGGAGTTCACCATCGAAGGCGACATCGATCGCACGGAGGGGCTGTATAGCCCGTCGCTGGTGGTCAAGGACGGCCAGGTCGAGATCCCCGCCGGTCCAGGCTGGGGTGTGCAAATCAACCCGCGATGGCTGGAGAAGGCCGCGTACCAGAAAAGCGAACTGCAATAATCGCTCGGCCAGCCGGCCAGATAACACCGCCAGACGAGCCGCCGGTTTCATGCCGGCGGCGAGACGCTCTTGCTTCTGCCCGGGCCACCGCGGCAAGTGAAAACCACCCGGCCCAGAGCGCGCCGCGCGCAAAAAACCCTTTCTCGCCGCCAGAGAATCCGCATCCGCCCTGAGGCGCGGCCCGCCAGAGCGCGGCGCGCGCAAAAAAAACCCCTTCCCGCCGCCAAGCGACGGGAAAGGGCACGGTTGCACGGGGTAGTTGGGTGGCTTGCACCACCAGGTTACTGGGATTTCAGTTCGATGGTGACCGGTGCCATACCGAAGGTGAGCCCCGACGTTTCCGCGTTGGTGTACTTGGCGGGGACCACCGACTTGGGCGGCGCAGGGGGTGCTCCGCCAGCGGTGGGCGGACCGGACAGGGCGGTCCCGGCCGGGGCCGCTCCCGCAGCCGCCTGGTCCACCTTGGCCTCGCCGCCGGCCTCGGTCTTGCTGACGCTCACCTTGGCCTTGCCCGCGGGGACTCTGAGCGTGAACTTGCCGGAGCTATCGGTCTGGCCGGTGGCAGGGGCGCCACCCGAGGCGGGATAGAAGCCCACCATCGCACCCTCCAGCGGCTTGCCGTCGAGGGTGACGGTGCCCGAGACCTCCACGGTGGGTATGCTTCCAGGTCCGCACCCCCACATCATGCACGCCGCCATGGCCAGGGGCACGAGTACGGCGCCAGCGCGAATCATCCTTCTCATCGTGATGGTTCCTCCCGGTTACGGAATCTGAACGGGCTTGGCGTCGGCCTTGGCGCCAAGGTACTGGTAGGTCCAGTGATTGATGGTCTCGGAGATGAACCGCGCCGAGCCATCGCCCAACAGGAACTGCGACCCGCCGGGGTGCTTGGAACGGAAGCCGAACTCGGTGTTCCAGGTGCACTGCCGGTTGCACTGGGTCAGGCCCACCGCCGCGTAGTTGAAGTTCTGCGGGTGGCACGAATCGTAGTTGATGGGGATGAGCGTCGTGCAGATGCCGTCGCCATTGTTGGTGATGTACCAACCGTTGTGGGCGTGGTCCGAGCACATGGTCAGCCGTTCGCCGAAGAAGATGGTGTTCGACAGACCGTCGGTGACCTGGGCCATCTTGCACTGGTACCAGCGGTTGTTGCTGCCGGGGTTGCGGGTGAAGGGCCCGGCCGGGTTGCCGTTCCAGTATCCCGAAAGCTCTGGAGCGCTGACGTACGGCTGATAGAAGGGGGTGGCGTCGCAGGTGCAATTGGGGTTGCCGCCCCAGCTTTCGGGCGTGGGGCCGCAGGACGCACCGTAGTTATCGGCCGCCGGCCCCCAGGGAGTGAAATCTTCGTCGGCCGAACTGGGGCAGCGGAAGGTGCGGATCACTGTGTTGCGGATGAGGTTCGAGGTGCCAGGGAAGGTCTGGCCGTCGGTATCGCGGCGGAAATCCACGGCGGTGAAGATCTGGTTCTGCTCCATGTAGGGCAACATGCGGATCTTGACCGATCCGCGGTAGGTGTTCGTCGACCAGCTTGGGCCTCCCGGATACGCGGGCACGCCGCACCAGGTATTGGGGAACATCTGGTAGGTGTCGTGATAGTTGTGCAGCGCCAGCCCCATCTGCTTGAGGTTGTTGCTGCACTGGGAGCGGCGGGCTGCCTCGCGGGCGGCTTGCACCGCCGGGAGCAGCAAGGCGATGAGGATGCCGATGATGGCGATCACCACCAATAGCTCCACCAAAGTAAAAGCCAGTTTGCGTCGTCTCATGTCAATCAGAGCCTCCCAATGAGGTAACCCGGCCCGCCGCGGGAGGCCGGCCAACCGAAACCGCTCCCCCGAAGCAAGCCCAAATCAAAACCAATCAGTCCACAATGCACGTCGCGTGCGCCCTCATTTTGACACGCAACCGGCCGCGTTGCAAGCATCGCGTGACCAATCCCCGGTTTCCTTGCCGCTAGTCTGGGGGGTGCCCAACCGTGGTGCTGCGCGTATCCGCTCTGGAAACCGGCTTATTGGGGGGCTGGCCCGTGGCCCGCTTGCTGCACCGGCGCCGGGGCAGGGCTTGCCGGTCCCCTCGACCAGCGTGGTAACCCGGTCCACGGCCACGTTCTCGAAGCATTCCCAGTTGCCGCCCAGCCAGCGCACCTCGACCCGGTCGATGTGCGTGCGCTGGCCAAGCCCGAAGTGCAACCGCGTGCCGAAGTGGCTCTGGTAGCTCCGGCCGGAATGCACCTCGTCCACTTGGACCAGGTCGCCGGCGACCACGCGGACGAACGCTCCGACGGCATCGCGGGCCGAGCGGGAACCCTCCAGCACCAGTTGCACCCAGTGATGCACCGGGGGCGACTCGTTGCGGAGCACCACGGCAGGCCGGCGGGAACTGAGGATGACCACATCCACCCGGCCGTCGTTATCCAGGTCGTCCAGCGCCACCCCCCGGCCCACGACCTTCACTTGCAGGCCGTCGCCGCTGGAATCCGAGACGTTGGCGAACTTGCCGTTGCCCAGGTTCCGCAACAGCACGGGCGTATCGAGGTACGAGGTCGTACGATCGACCAGGTCGATGTTATCGTCGATGTGGCCGCGCACGTAAAACAGGTCGCGAAAGCCGTCGTTATCGAAATCCACGAACGCGCAGCCCCACTTGACGTTCCGCAGGGCGCCGGAGGTCGCGCCGGCCAGCATGGTCACGTCGTCGAACAGGCCGTGGCCGCGGTTCCGAAGCAACATCGGCATTTCGCCCTGATAATCGGTAACGAAGAAATCCAGCCGGCCGTCGTTGTCGTAGTCGGCGCAATCGACGGCCATGGCACTGACATCCTCGCCATAAAGGGTCATGCCGACGCCCGAGAGCAACCCCACTTCGGTGAACTTGCCGCGGCCGTCGTTGCGGAACA
>JBBIQF010000366.1:0-6716 GCA_037442445.1 Planctomycetaceae bacterium | reverse complement strand
CCTGGGGCGGCGGTCCAAGCACGGTGTTCACCCGTGGGGTGCGGTGGATGGCCTTGGGCCAGTTTCCGCCCCCGGGTCCGCCCGCCCCACAATCGGGGCAAACCTCGTCGCCGGGCCTTTTCGTCCCACCGAGCGGGGCGTTGCGCCTGGTGATCCAGTCCGACGACGCGCAGGCCGCCGAGGCTTTGCGCGCCAAATTGGAACAGCTTATTCCGCTTGCCGCCAAACACCCGCAAATCGCAGAGGCCGTGCCCCAGTTCGAGGCCCTTGCCCGCGCTGTGCTCCCAGCGGTACAAGGCGACCGGCTCGTGCTGGAGGTGGATCAGCGCCAGCGATTGCACATCCATCGGCTCCTGGAAGGCCTGGTGCGGGCCACGCAGGCCCGAGCGTCCGGTGGCCAATCGGCGAACAAGCTGAAAGAACTCGCGCTGGCCATACACCAGTACGTCAATCACAACCGCCGGCTGCCCGCGGCCATGGCCTGCGATGCCCAAGGCAAGCCCCTGCTGAGCTGGCGCGTCCATGTCCTCCCGTATCTCGGGAAAGAGAAACTCTACCGGCAGTTCCACCTGGACGAACCCTGGGACAGCCCGCACAATAAGCAGCTCATCCCAGCCATGCCCGAGGTGTTCCGCTCGCCGCGGTCGCAACACGAGCCTTCGTCAGGCCGCGCGAACTATGTGGTGCCGGTCGGGCCGGAAACCGTCTTCCCCGGCAAGGAGGCCATCTCGTTGGCCGAGATCCGCGACGGCACTTCCAATACCATCATGCTCTTGGAGGTGGCGGATGCCGAAGCGCCTATCTGGACAAAACCCGACGACTGGCCCTTCGACCGCACCAACCCCACGCGGGGGCTGGGCGGGCTGTATCCGGGCGGCTTTTTCGCGGCGATGGCCGACGGCGCCGTCCGCTTTTTCCGCCTCCCCGAAGACGCCCGCAAGCTGCCCGCGCTTTTCACCCGTGCTGGCAACGAGCCAGTTGTCCGGTAGTTGGGCCGCCCGCCGAGGATCAGGCCTGGAGATGCGGTCACCGGCTCCCCTGATCGCCCTGATCTCATCCGGTGCTCACCGCGGGTGGCGTTGGGCGGGAGGGATCTCTGCGCGCCGGTTACGGTGGCGGGCGGCTTCGCTTACACGTCGATGATCCCTTTGCAGTCGGGGTAGGCCGAGCAGCCCCAGAACGGCTTGCCGGCGTTCTTGCCCGCCTTGGCCGTGCGCAGCACCATCGCCTTGCCGCACTGGGGGCAGGGGGGAATGCGGTCAGCCGGATCGGGCCGATCCGCCCGATCCGCCGGCTCGCCCGCCGTGCGCCCTAGCCAACCCAGGCCCGGCTTCCGTGAAGCCGTGTCACACGGGGCGGTGCTCCATGCTCCCCACTGGCCGCCTGGTAGCCGCTTGCAGGCACAGCACGCGCCCTACGGCCGGCAGATGCGGCGGCGCCTGTCACAAAACTCCTTCGGCTACGCCAAATAAGCAGGGGCCCTTCAAGCGTCGCGGCGGGGTGCTACGGCGGTGGGGCCCAGTTGGGTTCCTCTCTGGAGGCCGAAACCATGGTAGCGCTCGTGAAACGATTCTGGCTGGTTCTGGCGATCGTTGCCGGGGTGGTGGTCGTGCTGGGTGTGCCCACGACCTGGAGTTACCTCAAAGGGGGGCGGAAGGCCATCCAACAGGCCGTTCGCGATCTGACCCCCATCGAGCTGGACCTGAAGCGCCTGGAAGCCGAGATCGACAGCTTGGTGCCCCAAATCCGGGCGGCCCGCCAGGTGGTGGCCGAGATGGATGTCGGCATAAGTTCGCAGCAAAAGGAGCTTGCCGCATTGGCCCAAAAGCAGGACGCCGAAAAAGCCCAGATGCAAAAGCTCCGGGACCTGTTGCGCGATAGCAGTTCCAGTTACCAGATCGCCGGGCGGAGCTACACGCGCCAGGAGGTCGAGCAGGACCTGGCCCGCCGCCTGGACCGCTATGAACAAGCCCAGGCCACGCTCCAGGCCCGGCAAGCCGTGTTGGAGCAGCAGAAGCAAAGCTTCGAGTCGGCCCAGCGCAAACTGAACGAACTGACCCAGGCCAAGGAGCGCCTGGTGGCCAGGGCCCAGGGGCTTGCCCAGCAGCTCGAGGCCGTGCGCCTGGCCCAGAGGACTTCGACGATCAGCGTCGATACCTCGGCCCTGGCTCGTGCCGAAGAACTCGCCAAGACCATCGACCAGCGTATTCAAGTGATTTCCAAGACCCTGGACATGGAAGAGCGCCAGGCCGAGGGCATCGCCGTCGAAGCGGATGTGCGTCCGGCCACCGAGCGTTACGACGCCATGTTTGGGAGC
The DNA here is from genome assembly GCA_037442445.1 of Planctomycetaceae bacterium. Classification (GTDB taxonomy): domain Bacteria; phylum Planctomycetota; class Planctomycetia; order Pirellulales; family Thermoguttaceae; genus JANLFZ01. The sequence goes on along the minus strand of JBBIQF010000366.1, from coordinate 4,399 downwards.
ACCGGCCGGTAGGCGGCAAGAACTGCGGCCCCGGCGGCCCCGCGAAAAGGAGAGCAACCCATGGGCTCGGCAGGCAAATGGGCGTTGGCGGTGTGGCTGGCGGCTTCGGCCGCCCGGGGGGCCGACGGCCGAGTGCTGGTGGGCCGCTCCGGTGTGCATGTCGAAGACCACGCAGCCGCCGCCACCCAAGCCGCCCAGCAGGCGGCCGAAAAGGACCTGCTTCGCCAGATCGGCGGCCTGGCCGAGGAACTCACCGGCCGGGCCTTGCCGCCGCGCCAATGCTGGCGCGAATACCAGTGGCTGGTCCAGCAACCCGGGGTCCGCAAGGACTTCTGCCGGTCGCAAGAGCTGAAGGACTACGGCACGGTGGTCACCGGCACCTACCGCATGGAGCTGCCCGATGCCGTGCTGGCCCGGTGGAATGCGCGGCTGGAACAGGCGCACCGGTCGTGGCTGGGCCTGTGCCTGCTGGCCGGCGTGGGCACCGCTGGGGGCTGGCTTGTGGGCTTTGTCCTCCTTGCCCTGTTGGACCGCTGGACCCTGGGCTATCGCCGGGGATTGCTGGCCGGTGTGGCAGTGGTGATTGGCCTGACGCTTACCGGCAGCGTGTGGTTGTGGATCTTTGCAACGTGTTATTAGACTGGCAAGAGGGCCGGCGGGGGCCGGGCTTGGGCACGTCCCCACAAGTCGCCCCGCCAGCCAAACAGGTGCGGCATGTTCCTGGAACCCATCGAATGCAAACAAGCGCGGGACTACCTGGCGCGTGGCGCGGCTTTGGAAGCCGCCCGCGTGCTGCTTGCCGCGCCCGAGCCCCGGCACCGCCACATCCAGCGGTTGCTCCTGGACGTGCAGGCCGTGCTGCTCAAAAAGGCCGAAGAACTGTTCCGCCAAGGCCAGATCGCCGAGGCGTGGACCTACATCCAGACCGCCGGCCGCTGCGCCAGCCTTCCGGCCGAAGCCCAACCGCTGGCAGGCCATGTGGCCGCCGCCTACCAGAGCCTGGTCCATAGCCGCCAGCACAAAGAGCAGCGCTTGCTAGAGGCCCGGCGCCATGCGGCCGAAGGCCATTTGCATACCGCCGCGGAACTGGTCCAGGGGCTTTCGCTGCCGGAAGCCCAAGCCCTGCAAGACGATCTCCGCCGGCAGTCGCAGCGCCTGGCTCGCTATCTTACGCAAGCCCGCGACTTTCTGGCCCGAGGCCACGATGCGGCTGCCCGGGAATGTTATCGCCGGGCACGCCAGATTGCACCTTTCGACCCGGAGGTGGTGGCCCTAGGCGCGGAGTTGGGCGCCCGCGTGCCTCCCGCTGGGCAAGCCGCCAGCGGCCCGGTTGGCCCGCCCGCCCCGATCACCGACCGCAACACCGTGTGGCGGCTCGATACCTGGGGCGTGGTCCTCTCGGCCGACGAGATCAGCATCGGTCGAGCCGGCGGCCCGGCCATGCTCCCCCTCTGGGGCCGGCTGCACTGGCGCCATGCCCTCCTGGTGCGCAACCGCCAGCGCTGGCAAATCACCCCTTGCCGCGATTCCAAAGGCCAGTTGTGCCCCGTGCGCGTGGATGGCAACACACTGCAAGCCCCTGCGCTATTGACCCACGGCCAGCATGTGCAATTCGACAGCGGCCAACCGGCCTGGCGTTTCTGCCAGCCTTTGCCCGAACTGGGCACCGCTTTGCTGGAAGCGGCCCTGCCCGCCCCCGCCGGCACGCCCCTATTGGGCGCCGCCGCCCACAAGCGCATCGTCCTATTGGCCGACCAACTGCTCATCGCCCCCCAAGGCCCCGCCCACCTGCGGATCGACCACCTGCCCTGCCGCCAGATGTGCCTGGCGTGGCAGCCCGAGGGGCTGGTTTACGAGGTCGAAGGCGGCCGGGCCGAAACCGAATTGCTAAGCGGCATGCCGGCCGACCCGCCACCCCAGCACGTCTATCTTCCCAGCCGAATCGTGCTGGAGGGCGAGTTAGAAGAAACCGAATGGCTCGGCCGGCTGATGCTCCAGCGCGAGCCTGCCGAGGCGATGTCCCTGGCCATCCGGCCGGTAGAACCTGCGGCGCGTGCTGCGGGGCCGTCTCCGGGCGAGCCATTCCGGTAACCCGAGTGCCGCGGGGGGGCGCCTCAAGAACCTTCGCAGCCTGCCGCGGCCCGCAGCCGGCCCGAAACACCGGGCACCTGGCCCGCCAGCAAAAAGTGGAACACATGGGAGCGCAAGAGCAACTGCACATCGCTGCCGCCGGCCACCGAGAGGCGATCGTGGCATTCTTGGTGCGGGCGTTTCCCCGCCTGGCCGCCGATGCCGAAGATATCTTCCACGAGGCCCTGCTCGAGGCGCTGGACAAGGCCCGGCGCGAGGGTTTCGTGCCGTCGGCCGGCTGGCCCGCATGGTTGCGCTGGTGCTGCCGCAACCGGGCGGTGGACCGGCTGCGCGGCGAAGAACGCCGGGTTTTTCAAGAGTTGTCCGAGCCGGCCGGCACCTCCGCCGCCGCAGGCTTAGCCCCGGCCGATGACGCCCCCGGACCGGCCACCCAGGCCGCCGAAAAGGAACGCCGCGGCCGCCAGGGGCTGTTGCTCAGCCACATCCTGGCCGACTTCTGCCGCTGGTGCGAGTCGCGCCCCGACGGCTACCGCCTGAAGACCATCTACGAACGCCGCGTCCGGGGCGAGGCCCCAGCCCACATCGCCCAAGCCCTCGGCATCCCCCGCAACACGGTGGACCAGGCCGTCAAACGCGCCCGCGATTGGATTGTGCAGCGCATCGCCCAGGCCGACGTGGACGGCACCGTGTTTATTACCTTGCGTGCCGGGGCTCGACCGGCCGGCCAGCCGCCATCGCCGGCCGAACCACCCGATCGGCCAGCCCCTGCCGGCCACGGTGCCGGTTTGGCTCCTGGACCGCCCCCGTCGCCCACCGGCCCGGGGCCGCAGAACCTGGCCGACGTGGTCCGCTGGGTGGTCGAGGAACTCGGCGCCTTATGCCCCAGCCAAGAGCGCTTGCAGGCCTACCGGGCCTCGCCCCAAGACCCGGCGCTTGAGGACGTGCGCTACCACCTGGAAATCGCCCGCTGCCGCATCTGCCAGCCGTAGGGTGCGTGCTCTGCACGCACGCCGTGCGGTGCGAATGTCGAAAGACAAATGACGAATGTCGAAAGAAGCACGAATGACCAAGCCCCAATGACCAAGCGCACGAGCCGGCAACGTAATCTGCCGGTGGACGCCGCCCAATCTGATCGCCCACGGCGTACACCGCCGCGATACACCCCGCGGCCCGTTCTTGGCCTTGGTCATTGGTCATTGGTGCTTGGTCCTGGGTGCTTGGTCCTTGGTCCTTCGTCATTCGTCATTTGACTTTCGCCATTCGGCATTCGTCATTCCGGCGGCCGCGGCCAGCCCGGCGCTTGCCTGCCGGCCGCACGCCGAACATAATGCCAGAAGCCGGTTTTCCGCTTCCGGGGGCAATCCTATGGACGACTGCGTCCGCCAGGCGCTCGAAACCCAGCACGGCCTGCGGATCCTCCGCCGCCTGGGCCGTGGGGGCTTTGCCGAGGTCTACGCCGCCCAGACCGCCGAAGGGGGCGTCCCCTGCGCGATCAAGGTCTCGCTGGACCCCCTGGACGGCGACAACCCGGCCGTCCAAAAGGAACTCGACAACCTCCGGCTGTTGCGGCAGCTTACCGGCCATCCGCAGGTGGTGACGCTGATGGACGTGTGGCTCATCGAGCAGTACCTGGTGACCCGCTGGGAGTTGGCCACCGACGGCAGCCTGTTGGACATCTTGGAGCAGCACAAGCGCCAGGGGGAGCCGGGCATTCCGCCGCGGGAACTGGCCCGTTACATCTGGGAGGCGGCCAAGGGGATCGACTTCCTCAACGGGCAGGGGGTTTACCACCGGGACATCAAGCCGGCCAATCTGCTGGTGTTTCATGGGCATGTGAAGCTGGGGGATCTGGGGCTGGCGAAGCTGGCGGGGGCCTCGACGGTCTCGCACACGGGTTCGGGGACGCTGGGCTATTTGCCGCCGGAGGCGTATGGGGAGCATCGGTTGTCGGCCACGGTGGACGTGTACAGTCTGGCGGCCACGTATGTGAAGTTGCGTACGGGGCGGGAGCCGTTTGGCCAGACGCCGGTGGAGGTGGTGGAGCGGCAGAAGTCGGGGCGGCCGGACGTCCAGGGTTTGACGCCGGCGGAGGCGGCTGCGGTGCGCGAGGCGCTGGCGCCGCGTCCGGAGGACCGGCCGCAAGACGGGGCCTGCGCGTGGGTGAAGCGGCTGTACGAAGTCGGCGGCCGGGCCAGGCCCACTCCCGCCGAGCCGGTAGGGTGGGCGGTCGAAGCGCCGATTGTCACTGCCGCGTTTAGTCCGGACGGCACCCAGGTTGTGACCGGCTCACTGGACGGCACGGCGATCC
>JBBIQF010000365.1:0-6734 GCA_037442445.1 Planctomycetaceae bacterium | reverse complement strand
ACGGAGCGCGTCCCTCCAGGGTGGAGGGCCACGCTCTGTCGTGGCCGAGGCACTGCGTGTTGCCTGGTAACGTCCCGGGCGGTGAGCGGTTACCGGCGGCTCAGTCGGCGGCCAGATGGATGCGCCAACGGTTATTCCATCGGGTCGCCCAGAGGTTGCGGCGATGCGCGGCGCTACGGCCACGCGGTTGGGGTAGGCCCTAATCGTCCTATCAAGGAGGAGTCGAATGCTTGTTCTTTCCCGCAAGGTTAGCCAGAGTATTGTGATCGCGGGCCGGATTACGGTCACTGTGGTCGCCATTCGCGGCGGGCAGGTCCGTCTGGGGATCGAGGCGCCGGATGAAGTCCGGGTGCTTCGCCAGGAATTGGTTCCCGGCCCCCGATGCGGGCGTTCCGAGAAAGTCTCTGCCGGCTCGGTGCCCTGTGCGGAACAACCGTAGCCCGGGTCGGCGTGGCAGCGGTGCCCCAATGCCAAGGCGTTTGGTACAATGGGCCCGGTTTATTCACCAGGAGGTCCATTGCCCATGCCCCGCGTCTTGATGCCCATCGGCGACGCTACCGAAGTGCTCGACACCATGTACCCTTACTTCCGGTTGCCGGAAGATGGCTTCGAGGTGGACGTGGCCGGCCCCGAGGCCCGGCTGTATCACATGGTGCTGCACGAGATCCCGCCCGACTCGGCCATTCCCTGGGACATTACGCAGGAGCGTCCCGGTTACCACCTGCGGGCCACGGTGGCGTTTCGCGACGTGGATCCCGAGCAGTACGTGGGGCTGTTTATTTCGGGTGGCCGGGCCCCCGAGTATCTCCGCTACGACCAGGACTTGCTGCGGATTACCCGGCACTTTTTCGCGGCCAACAAGCCAGTGGCGGTGGTGTGCCATGGCATCGAGATCGTTACGGCGGCCGATTGCATCCGCGGCCGGACCGTGACCACGGTGGCCAAGTGCCAGCTCGATGCCCTTCAGGGCGGGGCCAACTACGTGGACCAGCCGGTGGTGGTGGATGGCAACCTGGTCACCGGTCGGACCTGGCACGACAATACCCTGCTGCTGATGGCGTTTCTGGGGCTGTTGCAAGCCTATGTCCAGTCCAAAGGGGTGTAAGGAGCTAGCCGTTGGCAGGCACCTGGCACCCCATGCCGCAGGATTGCCCGAAAGGCTCTGGCCCCCGCATCGGCCGGCGCCGGCTGTTGCAAGCGGGCTTGCTGGGTGCGGTTTCGGCCGTGCGGCCGGCAAGCGCGCCGTCGGGTGCGGCAAAGCCGTTCGGGTTGCGGTACATCCTGGCGTCCAGCTTGTACGGCCGGCTGCCGTTGGAGGTGGTCCTGTCCGAAGTGCGCAACACCGGGGCCGAGTGCATCGACCTCTGGCCCGAGGTGCACGCCAATCAACGGGAGCAGATGGAGGCCCTGGGCCACGACCGCTTCGCCGCTTTGCTGGAAAAGCACGGAGTGCGTTTGGGCATGACCACGCGGTACGACCTGGGGCCGTTCCGCCTGGGGGACGAGTTGCGGGTGCTGCATCGGTTTGGGGCGCAACTGGTGGTAACGGGCAGCCGCGGGGGCACGTTTCCCGGGGGCAAGGGGCTTAAGGAGGCGGTGCAGGCGTTCGCGAAGGAAATGGGGCCGCACGCCGCCGCTGCCGAGCGCCTGGGGGTGCGCATCGGCATCGAGAATCACGGAAAAAGCCTGGTCGCCAGCGAGGATTCTATCCGCTGGTTTGCCGAGGCGGCGCGCTGGCCGAGCCTGGGCATCGCGCTTGCCCCCTATCATTTGCCCCAGGATGCGGCGCGCCTGGCGGCTTTGATCGAGGACCTGGGTCCCAAGCTGGTGCATTTTTACGCCTGGCAATACGGGAAGGGGTGTTTTCAGAAGCTGCCGAAGGCGGACGAGTTGTTGCAGTTGCCCGGCCGGGGGCCGCTGGACTTCGGCCCGCTGGTGGCGGCTTTGAAGAAGATCGGTTACGCGGGCTGGACCGAGGTGTTCATGCACCCTGTGCCGCGGGGCATTCCCATTCTGCCGACGGCCGCGGAAGTTACCGCCGAAGTGAACCGGGCGCGGGCCTATCTCGATGGCCTGGCGTCCTCGCTGGGGTAACAGGGGTCAAGCGTAGGCACCCGCCTCGTAGGCCGCATCGAACATGGCGATCACGTTCTCGGGGGGCACGTCGGCCAGGATGTTGTGCACCTGTTGGAACACGAAGCCGCCCCCCGGCTTCCACCAGGTTACCTGCTGGCGGACATGGCGGCGGACTTCCTCGGGGGTAGCGCGGGCCAGCACCGCATGGGTATCGCATCCGCCGCCCCAGAAGGTCAGTTGCCGGCCGAAATCGGCCTTCAACCCGCGGGTTTCCATGCCGGTGCAGGAAATCTGGACTGGGTTGACAGCGTCCAGCCCGGCTTCGATCAGATCGGGCAGCAAGGGGCGCAAACCGCCGCAGGAATGGAGCATGACCTTGACCGGGGCGAGTTCCTTGGCCCGGCGGAACAGCCGGTCGTGCCGGGGCTTGAAGAACTCCTGGTACATGGCCCGCGACATCTGCGGCCCTTTTTGCGTCCCCAGATCGTCGCCGAAAACGATGATGTCGATCGAGGAGCCGACCAGCTTCAGGAAGCGTTCCAGGTTGGCCAGGTGCACTTCGACCAGCCGGTCGAGGAACTCGTGGACGCGTTTTGGATTGGCGGCCAGGAGCATGAGGAAATTGTCGATGCGGTAGAAGAACTGGCCCATTTCCAGCAGGTTGCCGCCGAACAGGCCGAGGATGGCCCGGTCGGTGCTTTGGCGAAGGCGCTTCGCCCCTTCGGCCAGCACGCGGTCGCCGTCGGGCCCCGAAGCCAGCGGGCCTGGAGGGCTGGCGATGGCGCACCAGATGGTTTCGTCCATGGCCTCGGGGATGCGGTCGAGGTCGTCTTTTTCCAGAAAAGGCCAGTAGCATTGCTCGAAGTAGATGGCGCCGTCGGGCATGCGCCCGATGATCCGCCCCGACTTGCTCCGCAGCACCCAGGCCCCATCGACCCGTTCCGGCGCAGCCCAGCGGGGCATCTGGCAGGGCGTGCCATCGGGCAGGGTCCAATCGACCCAATGCTGGTCTTCCTGGGCGAAGCCGCGCCCCAGCTCGATGGTATCGACGTGGAATCGCTCCAGGACGTCCTCGTCTACGATGGCCAACTGCTGGATGGGGTCGTACACGCGGATGGGTCGCTCGGGCAGGCCCAGGGCTTTTCGCAGCTTGGCATAGGCCATGGCGGCGATGCCCGACGACCGATGGCCGCTGAAGTCGATGGGAACGCGATCGGGCTCCCGGTGCTCGAGGGCGGCCAGGACGCGCTGGCGCGGAGTCATGGCAGGGGTTCCTTTGAAATACGGTGCCACGAATCGGTGGAATCAGTGCGGGCTGTACGGCGGCCGGGGACGAGACCGCCCAGCCGCCGCTTGCCGCCCACAACAGCCGCGAGAGTCAGCCGCCTCGACACGCACGCGCTGCGGCGCTGGCTGGCGGTCACACCTCCCAGCCCTTGCGGTACGTGCGGGAGACGTACTGGTTGATTTCGGGCAGGTTGGTGCACTCCATTTTTTCCACGTCCCACTCGATTTTCTTGCCCACGCCGGCGAATTGGGCCAGGTGGCCGCACAGGGCCAGCGCGGTCAGCGGGGCGGCCGCGTCGGGGAAGTTCGAGGCCGGCACGCCGCCGTTCTTGATGCACCAGTACAAGTCTTGCACGGGATGGCCGTGGGCCCGCGGATAGGTCCGCGGCGGGGCGGGGAACTCTTTGTGGCGGTCCTCGGGGATGATGCGGGCATCGCTGCCGATGAGGCCTTTCTCGCCCACGAACAGCGTGAACTCGCCGAACTGGCGGTTGTACTTCTTCTCGGTCTCCTTCATGATTTCGGGCTTCAGGCCCGCGTGGTCATAGACATACACCTTGGCGGCGGGCCTGCCGGGCCTGGCGGGGATGTCGTACAGCACGATGTTGTCCTGCGGGTACATCTCCTCGCTACCGCCGGTGGAGTGCAGGCAGGTGACGGTGAAGCGTTTCACCTCGCCGAGCTTTAGGGCCCAGAAGACCGGGTTGATGTTGTGGCAGGCCATGTCGCCGATGGTGCCCGTGCCGAAGTGCCGCCACGAGCGCCAGTGGAAGGGGTGCAGGCCGTCGTGGTAGTCGCGGTAGGGTGCCGGCCCCAGCCACTCGTCCCAGTGGAGATGCGGGGGGCAGGGTTTCGAGGGGGGCCGGCCCCCTTTGCCGCCGAAGTTCCGCCCCAGGATGGAGTGCGATTCGAGGATGGCGCCGACCGCCCCGGCTTCGACGTACTCGGCCAGGCGCCGCATCCCTTCGCTGAACTGGCCCTGGTTGCCCATCTGGGTGAGCACCTTTTTCTCCCGGGCGGCTTTGGCCAGCACGTAGCACTCGCGGATATTGTGGGCCAGGGGCTTTTGGCAGAAGGTGTGCTTGCCCAGGTCGATGGCGCGGATGGCGGCCGGCGCATGCGTGTGGTCCGGCGTGGCGATCAGCACCACGTCGATCTGCCGGTGGTACTCGTCGAGCATCTTGCGGAAGTCGTAATAGATCTTGGGTTTGGCCCGGTCTTTGACCTTTTCGCGCATCACGCCGGCCAGGATTTTCTCATCGACATCCACCAGCGCCACCAGGTTTTCTTCCAAGGCACAATCGACGCTGTAGCCGCCCATGCCGCCGGCGCCGATGACCGCCACGCCCAGGCGGTTGTTGGGTTGGGCGTGGGCCAGGACCCCCGGGGCCGCCACCGCGGCCAGCCCGGCGGCGCCGGACGCCGCTACGGTGCCTTTCAAGAACGCCCTTCGCGTGAACGCATTGGCCATGGTCCTCTCTCCTCGACAGGGGTTTGCACCGCCCGAATCCTGGCTCAATCTAGCAGCGCCTGCCTGCCGGGACAACCTGCCGAGGGGCCGGGCAGAGGGTTTGGTAAGCCTGGCCCGCCCCGGCGCCCAGCGGAGTGGGGCACATGGGCCGCCAAGATTCGCGTTTGGGCCCGCCTTGCCCCGCGGCCCGGGCTAGGCCTGCTTTTCCCAAATAGCCGGCAAATCGACATAGTAGCCCGCGATCTGCCTGGCTTCGGTCCGGATTTCGTAGTCCACGACGAACCGCCGCCGGGGTCCGACGGCCACCGAGACCGGGTAGCTGGCATCGGCGATCGGCTGGCCATCGGGCCGGTATTGGTAGCAACAGATGCGGCTTTCCAGGTCCCAGCGGCGGAAATGGGGATCGCGCGAGGTGACCATCGAGACGGAGACCATGCGGCGGTCGGCGTAGGTCAACACGGGAACCTGGCCATGCATGTCCAGGTGGGCCGGCGAGGTGGAGCGGGCGTCGTGGACGTTGGTGCGTTGGGGCCGGTCCCACTTCCGCCCGCCGTCGCGGCTTTCGGTCTTCCAGAAGTGACCATCGCGCGAGGCGCTGTTGCGGAGGATACCGACCAGGCGGCCTTTGGCCACCTCGGCCACTGACCACTCGTCGCCCAAGAAGCCGGGCACATCGGGCACCGGCACCACATCCCAGGTCTTGCCGCCGTCGGACGAGCGGGCCGCCAACGCCCCGTTGCCCGGCGCCCGGTAGAAGGGGATGAGAATATCGCCGCTACTCAGCGCCAGGGGGGCGGCGCGGGTGCGGGCATCGAGGTCGGCCAGGGGGCTTGGAGCCGGCCATGTTGCGCCCCGGTCCGACGAGACCACCACCATGGGCCGCGACACCCGGGCGCTGGTGTAGGTGTTGTAGCACACCATCCAGCGGCCGTCGGGCAGGCAGGCGATGGCGGCGTTGCGGTCATCCACGCCGGGCGCATCGGCCACCACGCGCGCCGGGGACCAGGTGGCGCCGTCGTCGCGGCTTTCGCACCAGAGCACCCTTCCCGTGGGAGAGAAATCGTGGACGCCATCCTCGCGGAAGACGCACACGAGGTGGGCCTGGCCCGCCCGGGCTACCCAGGGCCAGCCCGGATAGCTTCCGCGATAGATGACCACATCGGGTTGCGACTTGGGTGCGGGGCTGGGTGTGGGTTCAGCCGCGGCCAGCCCCGCGGCGCGTGTGGCCCACGCCAGGCCCGCCGCCCGAGCCATACCCGCCAGCCACTGCCGCCGGCTGACAAAGCTTGCTTGCACGTGATGCATCATCCGATGCGCTCCCGAGATTCTCTCCAGAGGGAAGTGGCTTTCGGGTAATGGGGCACGCCGCCACACCAAGCTCCCCGGCGGGCGAAGCGGTTGGTTCCGCCGGGGTGAAGCCGGCGGCTCGTCAGGGGCCCGCTAGCGCGGCGGAAAGCCTCGCCGGCCGGTCGCCTGTTGCTGGCAGCGGCTCAGCAGTTCTTCGGCCCGCCGCAATAGCGGGTGGGCGGGTTGCGAAGCATCCGATCCGCGAGCACTGCTGGAATCCGCAGCCACAAACCAAGCGCGACAGTGCGGGCACATCACTTTGCGCCCCAGGTACTCCACGCGAACCTGAAGGCGCCGCCCGCATGTCGGGCACGCTTGCATGAAGAACGTAGCGCCGGACATCAGAATCCCTCCTGCAAGACGAGCGGTCTTCCGTTCCAACCGCGACTATCCTACGCGCCGCCTCCGGCATGTACAACCCCCACCCCATTTTTTCCGATCGAACGCGCTTTTTTCCGATCGAAGTCCCTTGGCCGGGATCAATGCCCGGCGACAGGCTCCAAACCCGCCGCCCACGCCGTGCCGCGGCGGTACAGCTCTTGCACAGCGGGCA
>JBBIQF010000364.1:0-6739 GCA_037442445.1 Planctomycetaceae bacterium | reverse complement strand
CCTAACGTCCGGCACATCGCGGACGCGCCGCGAATCCTGGCCCTCGTACCCCACCATGTGGAGGGCTAGGCGAACGATTTCGACCAACTGATGCACCGTCCAGTACGTGCTCATACCTGGATTATACACTGTCATATAACAGTGTCAATAGGCCTCGGCCAAAATTCGCAGACCCCGCTGGTTTCCGGCTCTTCTCAAGCCAAGCTATACTTGGCTGTCGCAAAGATTCGCTGGTCGTGGGAAGCTCCGCGATGGCACTCCGGCCCGATACCCTCCGCAAACTCGCCCAATTCGATACCCCCACCATCTGCAACGTCATCGAACTGTTCGAAGTGCGGCCGAGGAACACCGGGTACATGGACAGCCGCATTCGGGCGAACTTCCCCGAACTGCCACCAATGGTGGGGTTCGCATGCACCGCCGCCTTCCGCAGCGGTGCGCCCCCCCGGTCGGGCGATGCCTACGCCAGCTTCATCGAGCAGGTCAGGCAGTTCGACTCGCTGCCCGGACCCGCCGTCATGGTTTTCCAAGACCTCGACGACCCCCCCGTGGGTGCCACCTTCGGCGAGGTGATGTGCTCGGTGTACCAAGCCTTTGGGTCGGTGGGACTCATCACCTCGGGCGGCGGCCGGGACTTGCTCCAGGTGCGGGCATTGAACTACCCGGTCTTCACCGGTGCCACGATCTGCTCGCACGCCTATTGCCACATCCTCCACATCGGCGAACCCGTTCGCGTGGGGGGTCTGGTGGTCCAGCAAGGCGACCTGCTTCACGGCGACGCCAACGGGGTCACCAGCATCCCACTGGACATCGCCGATGAGGTCGCCGACGCCGCCCAGGCCTTCTGCGAGGCCGAAAAACTGGTCATCGGCTATTGCCGCAGCCCCGGCAAGAAGACCATCGAAGGCCTGATGGCCGCCCGCCAGGCTTTCACCGACGCCATGGGAAAGCTCTATCCGCGACTCCGCCGGTGGTAGGCACGCGAACGACCGCCCCGCCGGCCTGGTGGGTTCCTAAGGGCCGGTTTGAGAGCCGGGTCCGTCAGGGCCCGGTGGCCTCGCTTGTTCCTCTCCGCCAACAACATCGGCCACGCTCCGCGCCCCGGGCCCCGGCGCCTGAATATCTTGCCCGTTACCCACCGGCCTGCCACCAGCCGCTTGGGCACCGGCCCCGGAAACGGCTAGCTCTAGCGACCAGAGCCGGCCCACTGCACAACCCACTGGGCCGGCGCACCTTGACCGGCCGCTTCCAACCTTGATAAAGTGAGTTGTTTGGGGGCTGCCCATTCCCGAAGAATAGGTGGATCGAGCTTTCTCACACGAGGCGTCAGCCGTGCCTGGAACCTGCGTCATTGGCCTCCAATGGGGGGATGAGGCGAAAGGAAAAATCGTCGATCTGCTCACCGAGCAGCACGAGATTGTGGTGCGCTACCAGGGCGGGGCCAATGCCGGTCATACCGTGGTCACCGGAGGCCAGACCTACAAGCTATCGCTCATCCCCAGCGGCATTTTCCGGCCCCAAGTCAAATGCGTCGTGGCCGTCGGCGTGGTCATCAACCCCGCCAGCCTCCTGGCGGAGATCGATCAACTCCGTGCCCGCGGCGTATATGTGGGCGAAAACCTGATGGTCAGCGATCGGGCCCACGTCATCTTCCCCTGGCATATCGAGGAAGACCGGCTCTTGGACCGCCGCTGCGCTGGCGGCGAGGCCATCGGCACCACGCTCCGCGGCATCGGCCCCTGCTACCGCGATAAGGTCGGACGAAGCTGGGCCATCCGCCTCGGAGACCTCTACCGGCCCGACTTCCGCCGCCGCGTCGAGGAAATCACCCGGGCCAAGAACGCCTTGCTGGCCGGCCTGGCCGATGGCCAGCCCCCCGTCACCCTCGATGCCCACCAAATCTGCGACGAGTACACGGCTTACGCCGAGCGGTTGCGGCCCCATGTGGCCGATACCACAGGCTTTCTGCTCGATGCGGCCGAGTCGGGCCGGCGCATCCTCTTCGAGGGCGCCCAAGGGGCCCTGTTGGACGTCGACCATGGGACCTTCCCTTACGTGACCAGCAGCAACAGCTCCGGGGTGGGGGTTTCGGCGGGTTCGGGAGTGCCCGGCCGGTACCTCACCAAGGTCATCGGTGTCATCAAGGCCTACAGCACCCGCGTCGGCGGCGGACCGTTCCCCACCGAACAAGACAACGCCATCGGCGAGCATATCCGCCAGCGGGGCAACGAGTACGGCACCGTCACCCGCCGGCCCAGGCGCTGCGGCTGGTTCGACGCCGTGGCCGCTCGCTATACCGCCCGCCTCAGCGGCGTCGATGCCCTGGCCGTCATGCTCCTCGACGTGCTGAGCGAACTGCCCGAACTGAAAATCTGCGTGGCCTATGAGCGCAGCGGCCAGCGCACCACCGACTTCCCCAGCCACGCCGACGACCTCCGGCAAGTCACCCCCGTGTACGAGACGCTGCCCGGGTGGCAGCAGGATATCCGGCCGATCCGCCGCTACGCGGACCTCCCCCCGGCGTGCCGGGCATACTTGGAACGCATCAGCCAGTTGCTGGGCCGGCCGGTGGAGATCATCTCCGTTGGCCCGGACCGCGAGCAAACGATCTTCGCCCCTTAGGGGACGCCCCCGTCATGGCCGAGTGCTCGCAACCCGTTCCCCCCGAGTTGGCCTCCGTGCCCCGCGAGCTTTGGCCCCGCCACATGGCCATCATCATGGACGGCATTGGCCGGTGGGCCCAGCGCCAGGGCCTCCCCCGCATCGAAGGCCACCGCCGCGGTGTGGCCAGCGTCCGCCGCGTCACCGAAGAGTGCGCCCGCCTGGGAATCGAACAGCTCACCCTCTACTGCCTTTCCAGCGAGAACTGGAAACGGCCCGCCGAGGAACTCGACTTCCTCATGCAACTCCTCGAACAGTACATGGTCGAGGAACGCGCCACCATCCGCCAGCATAACATCCGCCTGTCGGTCATCGGCCGCCGCGAGGGAATCCCGCCCAATGCCCTCCGCGAAATGGACAAGACCGTAGCCCTAAGCCAAGGCAACACGGGCTTGCACCTGTGCCTGGCCATCAACTACGGCGGCCGGGCCGAATTGGTCGATGCCGTCCGGGCCATCGCCCGCCGCGTCCAAGCCGGCGACCTGGCCCCCGAAGACATCTGCGAAGCCACCGTCTCGGCCCACCTGTACACCGCCGGAATGCCCGACCCCGACCTCTTGATCCGCACTGCCAGCGAAATGCGGGTGAGCAATTTCCTCCTCTGGCAGATCAGTTACGCCGAACTGTGGGTCACCGACCGCTACTGGCCCGAGTTCGATGCCCCCCTCTTGCACGCCGCCATCCGCTCCTATGCCGCCCGCGCCCGGCGGTGGGGCGGCCTCCGCCGGGCCGCGCGGCCGCCCCGCGCACCGGCGCGCCGGTCATCCCTCCCCCACCGCTAACCGCCTCTCCCCAAAGCGTGCCGCGGCACACTCCAAGCCCATCCCTATCGAGTGCGCACCCCGCCGATGTCGGGCCTGACCGGCCGCATGAGCCCTCCCGGCTATCGTCAACCAGGTCGCTGGCTTTTTGAGCAGGTGGGGTCGGTAGGCCCGCCAGTATCAGAACCATGATCGGCAACACGCGTGCCGGAAGACCTGCCCCGGCGTACGTAATGTCTCAGGCGTATCGCCGCCTGGGGCCCAAATGTGGCCTGGGGCCGAGCGCCGAAGGTCTCTTCGGGGGCCTCCGGAGCACCTCGCGCCGCAGCTAACGCATGGCGGTTGTCGGCGAGCGTGACGGGCCGGCCTGTTGCAGGGCTTCCAATATCCGCTGCTTCGTGTAGCCGCCCCGGAAGATGATCGGCTCGTTGGGCCGGCCTGCCGGGAAAATGGCGACCGTCGGCACCTGCCGCCCACCCAAGAGGTCGAGCATGGCGGAGATTTCCGGCGCCTCGTGCGTCCAGTCGGCCTGAACCACCACCACGCCATTGCGGCGGACCGCCTCGCGGACTTCGGCCGTGTTGAGCACCGCCGCTTCCAGCGTCTTACAGGTCGCACACCAATCGGCCGTGAAATCCACCAGCACCGTGTGTCCGGCGTCCAACAGTTTCCTGAACTCCGCCTGCGTCGTGAAGGGCTGCCAGGGCAGCTCGTCGCCCTGGGCGTGGCGCGTATTCTTGCCGGCCGGGTTGCCTAGAAGCGCCCGCAACCGCGACTGCTCTTCCGGCCCCAGCGGGGCGCCCGGGGCGGCCAGGGTTTCGGCCAGTTCGGCCAGTTGTTGGCGCACCGCAGCCACTTCGCCCGAAGCACGCTGCTCCACCAAGCGGTTCAATCGGGCCTTCATCACATCGTGCAAGCCGCCGAACGCCCACCGGCCGGAAAACATCTCGTCCACCCCGGGGAAAAGCACCAGCCAGGCCACCCCCAAAAAGGCCGCCACCTCGCCCCAGGCCCGCAGTTTGGCACCCAGCGGGGCGGTCAGGGGCGTACGGGCGATCCACCAACACGCGGCCCACACCGCCACCAGCATCCCCACCGTCGGCACCACGTAACTGATCTCCAAGAACGTGAACAGGTACACCACCGTGGCCAGCAGCACGAAACCCATCACATTCTGGAACGTAACCATCCATGGGCCCGGCTTGGGCAAGAAGCGGATAAGCGAGGGGAACGCGCCAATCAACAAGTACGGGCTGGCCATGCCCAACCCCACGCTGGCGAACACCGTGTAGGTGACCACCGGAGGCTGGCTGACGCTCCAGGCCACCGCAGAGCCCATAAACGGCCCGACGCACGGGGTGGCCAACACGGTGGTCAACACCCCCTTGGCCAAAGCGCCCACCAGGCCCTCGCGTTCTGCGAGGCGCGACACGCCGCCGCCCGCAGCGAAGCCCGGAATGGGAACCTCCCACACCCCCAGGAAACTCAAGGCCATGGCGAAGACCACCGCCGCCAGCACCACGTTGAACCCGGGCTTCTGAAAAACTTCGCCCAGGCCAAGCTGCGCCACCACCACCAGCGTGGCCAGTAGCATCCACACCAGCAACAGTCCCAGCGAATACCAGATGTTCAGCATCAGGGCTTCGAGCCGGTTCCGGCCGGCCTGCTCCATGAAGGAGAGAATCTTCAGCCCGATGACCGGCAGCACACAGGGCATGACGTTCAGGATCAGGCCGCCTAGCAGGCCGAACACAATGGCTTGCACCAAGGTGGTGCGGTCCTTTTGGCGCGCGATGTTGGCCCGGAGCTGTTCGGGGTCGAAACTTTCGCCGGCCGCTGCCGCAGCCTCGGGGGTGGCTGCCGGCGAACTCCGAGCGGAAACCGCCTCCCGGCTATCTGCCGAGGAATCGCCCGCCGAAGGCGGCACGGGAGTGGGAGGGGATGGGGCCTGCTCTGGGGGGCCGACCGGCGGCACCTGGGAAGCACCGGCCGTGGCCGGTTGCCCCGCGCGGGCGGGTCCGGCGGCCGATCCCTCCCCGCGAAACTCGGCGGTAAACAGGAAACTTCGGGGCGGCAAGCACGTATCCGCGTTGCAACGCTGGGCAAACACGCTGCCGGTGATTCGCAACTTGGCCGGGTCGCCCACCCGCACCCGGATGGGCACGGACCAAGTGACACGGCCTTCGTGCGTCTCGACCATCAGCCCGTCGAACGCCTCGGACTTCTTGCGATGCGGCGGGCTATCGGGCGCCCACTGGCCGACAACCTCGAACGCATCCGACGCATCCAGGCGGATTCGCGTACGGATAGGCCCACCCGCCGGCTGGGTCAGCGAGTAGATGTACCACCCCTCGGGCATGGTGGCAGTCACGTAGAGGCGGCCCGTACCCCCCCCGGATGGGGCCGTGAAGTACGCGCTCAGTTCCAGGTTAGGATCGCGCGCAGACGGCGCCGGTCCGAATACCCCTGCGGCCGGGTCTGCCCCCGCTGCGGTCCTCGGCCCCGGAACCAGAAGGGCCAAAACCCCCAGCCACCCGACCACGGCAACGACAATCGCCTTACGCGCTCCACTCATTCCCAAAGCTCCCAAGCGGCCAAAGGGCCTGACGCTCCTCCGCCGTGCCGCTACGTTCGATTGGGTAAACCCGTGCCAGACCCGCGATGGCAGATTGTCCACCCGGTATGGGACCGTTCGGCCTCGGCCCACGGCCCACTCTTTGCATAGATGCACTCCGTGGCGCATCGGATACAACACACCGGCACATCCGCCGCCAACCGCTAATGCAATTCATGGCATAGAGAGAATGATTCCACCTAGACCTTCGCCGGCAAGGAGTTGCGACGATTCTGAAGCCGGCGGAGAGGTGCAAAGCACATTTTGATGCATTTTGACGGATTATAGGTGCCATTCCTGCAGCGGGTCAATGCCCCGGTTCTGCCCTTCTTTCGAGCGGCTGCGACCTGAAATCGCCCAATGGCCGCGGCAAGATGCCATGCCTGTGGCGTTGCACTTCTCGACGCCCGGGCGGCGATTCAGCCCGATTTGGGCGGGCTTCTTGGGTCTGGCCTGACGTTTGGGCCCCGCGGTGGAACCTGCGCGGAGATTCCCTGGCCGCGGATTCTGCGGTCTGCGAGGTCTTCGTTCCTATTGGTGTGGGGGTGGACTCGGACGCAAAGAACCAATCGAGGGGAATCGAAACGGGGACGTAGCTGGTCTTGCGCGGGGTGGTATTCGCGGGCTGGACTGCTTGCAGACCCGAAAGCCAGCGCGCCCGCATGATGACACCAAGTCAGCCGGAGCGTATGGGGGGTGGCTT
>JBBIQF010000363.1:0-6754 GCA_037442445.1 Planctomycetaceae bacterium | reverse complement strand
GCCCTTGCCGTGCGTGCAAAGCACGCACCCTACGTGCCTCGGTCATTGGTCATTGATGCTTGGTCATTGGTCATTCGACATTCGTCATTTGACTTTCGCCATTCGGCATTCCAGCCCTAGGCGTGCGTGCAAGCACGCACCCTACTACGCCATGGTCCCTGGGATGCGGCGGGCGGCCAACAGTGCGGCGCCCAGCGCGCCGGTCAACTGGGGTTGCGGGGCCACGAGCACCGGCTGGCCCAAGGCGGCGGCCAAGGCCGAGTCCATTCCAGGCACCAAGGCCACCCCGCCGGTGAAGATGATGGGGGCGGGAAGCTGGCGGCTGGCCATGGCGGCCACCCGGCCGGCCAGCGAGGTTTGGACGCCCGCCACGATGTCCTCGGGGGCTACTCCCGAGGCCAACAGGCCGATGATCTCGGTCTCGGCAAACACGATACACATGCTACTGATGGCCGCAGGCCGCTGGCTCCGCCGCGCCAAATCGCCCAGGCTGGCCAGCCGCACCCCCAGGCGCGTGGCGAGCATTTCGAGGAATCGTCCGGTGCCTGCCGCACAGCGGTCGTTCATGGCGAAGTCGGCCACACTGCCGTCGTCGTTTAGGCGCAGGACCTTGCTATCCTGGCCGCCGATCTCCACCACACTTCGGGCTGCGGGCACCTGGTGCCGCACGCCGCAGGCCTGGCAGGTGATTTCGGTGACGGCGGCATCCGCTTCGCGGATCAACTTGCGGCCGTAGCCGGTGGCCACCAGGGCCCGGACGGCCGTGCGCCGCAAGCCGTGTTCGGCCAAGAGGCGGTCCAAGAGCCCCAGGGCCAAAGCCTCCTGCTCGACACCTTGGTCGCAGGCCCCGGCCGCCACCACCCGGAGCGTCGTGGCGTCCAGCACGACCACCTTGATGGTCCGCGATCCGGCGTCGATTCCCGCACAGAGGTTCATGCCAGCGACCTAGGGGTTCGGCGAGGGCGGCACTTGGCGGTTTCCACGAGGGCTTCCAGGCGTGTGACCAGGGTGGGTTCAAGCGGATCGAGCACGGGCGGCACCTCCAGCTCCACGACCGGCAGGTCGGTGGCGCGGCGGATTTCGCGGGCAAGAAGCGTCCCCTCCAGACCGCAGTGGCTGGCGCCGGGAATCCGCGAGATCACCACGGCTTCGGCGCCGAAGCGTGCCGCGTCGCGCAGGATGCGCGCGGCCCGGTCTGCCGGGGAGCCCACCATCGGGTCGGCCAGGGCCATACGGGCCAGGGCTTCCAGCGGCTCGAGGTCTTCCGGAATGGTATCCAGGGCGTGGGCAAAGAGGTACTCGGTGCCGCAAATCCGGCCGCCGGCCTCCTCCAAGAGGTTCATCGCCCGCAGGTCTGCGACCGGATTGACCCAGAACACCCGCGCTGCCTCTGGGGGCAGCACCCCGATCCCGCGGGCCACGCGGCGGCAGGCTTCGGCCAGCAGGCCTTCGAGCACGGCGGCGGCCTCGGCCGGGTCGGAGCAGAAGTGGATGGCCAGCATCTCGGCCGCCAGCATCTCCAAAGCCGGCAGGGGGCACGCCGGGGCCGTAAACACGGTGGTGCGGAGCCGGTCCAACAGGCTGCGCACGCCGTTGGCCCGGCGGATGCCTTCGCGGAGCACGTCCTCGGTCAGCGCCTGGCCGGCGTAGCGGGCCAAGGCCTCGGCCACGCGGGCAAGTTCGGCGCGCACCGCCGCCACTTGACTGGCCGCCGCCGCAAACCCGCCGGGCAACTCGACCGCCGGTTCGTCGGGCTCGGGCACCCGGCGATGGGGTATTTCCCACCAGAGGATCGTGTGCCCCAGGTCCTCCAGGCGCTGGGCGATGGCGGCCAGATCGTCGCAGGTGGCCCCCACGCTGGCAATCAACAGTTCCGGCAGCGGAAACCGGTTGCCCAGCACGAACGCCCCCAGCATGGCCCGCACCGGGCAGAACGAATCGTCGATGCCCCACCGGCCGGCCGCCTGCAACAGCCCGTCGCCGTACTCCATCAGGCAGGGTGTCCACCAGGCCCCGTCCGGGTAGAAGGCGACCAAGTTGGGCAGCGAGAAGGCCAGCACCGGCACGGTGCCCAGGTCTTTCATGGCCCCCACGAGCCGCTTGCCCGCGGCCTGATACTCGGCCAGCCGGTCTTCTTCCGACAGCACGAAGTTCCACAGGCGCAGCGCCTCGGGCGATTCGTCGAAACGCAGCGCTTTCAAGCGGGCATCGCCCTGGTGGGCATGGCGGCTCAAGGGGCCGCCGTACCACGGTTCGCGAAGCCCGCCGGCCCGCAGGGCCGCATATCGCGTATCCCATTCCGCAAGGGTCAGTCGCCGGGCCAGTGCGCTCATGGACCAGGGGCGGGAAATGCTGGGGCCGCCGCGCGGGCCCCTCGGGTCGAGATCAGCGATTCCAGAAAGGCCTCCACCCGCGTCACCAGGCGGGGCCACGTGCCGGCATCGTCGCCCGCGGAATCCAGGTCGAGCACCGGCACCCCGCAGCGTTCCTCCAGGCGCGCCACCTCGGCATGCCACAGGTCGCACCACACATAGCGGTGCAGCAGGATGCCCCGTACCTTGTGCTCGGCGATCTGGCGGCAAAGCCAATCGTAAAGTGCATGGTTGGGGCGCCGCAGGACATCGGCCAGCGCATCGAAGTATGCCCCAGCGAGTTCCTCGAAGGGGTCGGCCGCGATGCCGCGGGGGTCGAACGGCCGGGGGAGCGTGCGCTGGCCGGCCTCCGTACCATCGAAGGCGATGCGTGCCCCGGCCTCTTCGATGAGGTCGTAAAGCACGAGGTCCTCTTCCAGCCACGGCCCGCCCACCAGGCCCACCGGCACGCCGCCGGCTGCCTCACCGGCGGAACACATTTGACCCACGCAGGACATCTCGCCTGGGGAGGACGCGCCGCTGGCAGAAGCCGAGTCCGGCTGTAGGCGGATTGGAGAAGGTCGGGCCGTGCCTGCCGCCATCGCTAAAGTCCCCGAGTCGTTCACCCCGGGCGGGGGGGCAGGGTGCTCTTCCGTCGGCCCCCGAAGCCGGGCAAGCGCCTCGGCATACTGCCGGGCCGATAGCGCCGCCGGCCGCGATCGCCAAAGGCGCCGCGCATCATCGTATTGCCGCATCACCTCGGCTAGCCGCCCAGCGTCGGCCATCGTAGCCCCGTGGCGCTGGAGGAACCGGCCCAGGCGGCGGAGTTCCTCGCGATACATTTGCCGCGCCGTGTCGGTCTGCCACGTCCTGGGAATATGCATCAGAAAAACCCCATCGGCCGGCCCTTCCCGCGCGGCCAGGGCTGCCGCGTATCGCATCTGATCGCAGGTGGTGGTGGCGATGGCCAGCATGCGGCACGCCCCCGGCGCCGGCGGGCATGACAGCCGGCTTGCGACGTGCTCGATCCACGCGGCAGCATACGGGCACACCCCGCGCCGCATGGCCGTCGCCGCCCCCGATGCCCGCGATAACCGCAGCCACTGGGGGCGGACCCCGTGGGCTGCGATCCACTCCGGCGGGACCAGCGGGTGGCAGTACGCGGCCACGATAGGGGAATTCACCGCAACTCCTCGGCCCGGCGGGCCCGAACCGTCTCCAACAGCGCCTCGACCCGCACCGCGATCCGGGCCGAGTCCGAAGGCGAATAATCCGTCTCGATCCGCAAGTACGGCAGGCCCAATTCCTCCTCGGCCAGCCGGCGGACCTGGTACGATTCGACATCATACGTCAGGCAGGCCTGCCAGATGAGTTCGATGAGGCACTGCGGCCGGTACTGTTGGGCCAAAGTGCGCAGCACCTCGAAGCGCCGGCGGTTGGGCGTCATGACCGAGCAGGGCAGGTGGAAGTACTTTTCGGCCAGGGCCCGCAGGGGATCGGCGGCCGACTCGTCCACATCTTCCAGCAGCGGTTTGAGGCCGGTGCAGTTCTCCATGGCCACCACCACCGCGCCGCTTTGTTCGATGATCTCCAAGACGCGCTCGGCACCGTGGACGATGGGCACGCCGGTCAACAGCACCCGGACCGGCCGGGGGGTATCGGCCGAACGCGGCGCTCCGCGATAAAACTCCAGCACCTTGGCGTACTGCGCCAAAGCCGCCGGCATGGCCGCGATGCTGCTCTTGAGGCGGAGCAACTGCCGGCCGGTAAGGGGCGGCGGATCGCAGGCCATCAGTTCGGCCAGTTGCCGCCGCAGTGCCCGCTGGCGATTCATCGCAGAAATCGCCTGGCGCAGGCCGCCTTCGGTGATCCGCGTGCCGAAGCGGTCCTGAAGCTCGTCCCGGAACTTCACCAACTCGCGGTACCAATGCGCCTGGGCGTCGGCATCGTCGGCCTTGTGCGGCAGCTCCAGCACATATGTGGGCCGCGATTGGGCCAATAGCTCGTACATCTTCTTTTTGCCGTCGCAGGTGGTCTCGCCCACCACCAGGTCGGCCATTTCCAGGAACGGATTGCTCCGCAGCACATGATAGCCGAAGGTCGATTTGATGAGCGGGCAGAGGTTAGCCGGCAGGTATTCCTCGGCCGCCGGGATCGTCTTGGCCGAGCCGCCGCACAACAGCACGGGCACGCCGCCGGCCGCCATGATCAGCTCGCGGGGGGTGTATTCGCAGAGGATGCCGACCACCCGCTGCCCCTGGGCCTTGGCACCCGCGGCGTAGTGGTAGCAGTGCTCGAGCATCTTGTCGAACCAGGCGGCGGGGTTGCCGGCATCGCCCGCCGGGCAGCCCGGGCGGACGCCCGCTTCGCTTTCCGCCGCGGCCCGCCCGCCATCGCCCCTGGGACAGCCGCCGGGTTCCATGCCGCTCCTCCACCCTCGAGATTTGCCGATTCAAACCGCCTTGCGGGCCACAAACATGCCTTGCGCGATCTTGCCCTCTTGGGCCAGGCGATGCATGAACTCCATTTCGCCGGCCAGGGCGTCGAGTTTGGCGACATCGAAGCCCAGAATCCGCAGGGCATCGTAGGCCAACTGGATGCGGACCATATCCAGGTACAGCTCCAGGCAGCGGGCAAATCGCCCGGTATCGCGGGCCACGACCACCGTGCACCCCGCGGCCCGCAAAAGGGCAGGGTACGCCTCGAGATCGAGCACGCTGGGAAACTTCATGAAGCCCAGCCATCGCTGGGCCTCGGCGTCGCTGAGGCCGGCTGGCCCCTCCACCCAATCGGTAAAGGCGATCACGCCGCCGGGGCGAACCAGGCGGACCGCTTCGGCCACCAGCGCCTGCTTGTCGACCACGTAGCACCAGGCATCCTCGCCCCAGACGAAATCAAGCGCGCCGTTTTCCAGGGGCGTGGCCGAGGCATCGGCCAACACGAACTCGATCTGGCCGGCGAGCCCGGCCGCCTGGTTCCGCGTGCGGCCTTTGGCGATGACCGCGGGCGTGGCGTCCACGCCTGTCATCCGGCTTACCCCGCAGTATCGCACCAAGAAACGCATCCCCGCGCCGGTGCAGCAGCACAGGTCTGCGCCGGCCATGCCGGGGCCGATGCCGGCCGCCGCCGCCAATTCCCGCGACGATTCCAGGCCGCCCAGATGAATCTGCTCGCCCATCAGAAGTTCCCAAAGCTCCCCTTCCGGGCCGCTGTAGACGGCCTGGACGTCGGCCAAGGAGATGCCCGCAAGCGATTTCACCCGAAGCTCCCTCGTCGCATATGGCGGGCCAGCGCGGCGCCGCTGGCCGGACCCCGAAAAGCGCAAAGGCGGAAGTCCTTTATACCGCCGCGCCGATCCGGCGTGCAACACACAGAACGGGGACGCCGCTCGTTTTTCGCGCCAGAAACGAGCTACGTCCCGGTTTCGAAGCGGGCCAAGCGCGCCACCTGCACCCGCACCGCCTCCAGGTCGGGATTCAGGCGCAATGCCCGGCGGTAGCACTCCAACGCCGCCAGAGGATTGTCCAGGCGGAGGTACGCATGCCCCATGCCGGTAGCGGCGGGAAAATGGTAGGGATTCAGTTCCAGGGCCTGATGGCAATCGCCGATCGATTCGGCATAGCGGCCCAGGGCGAAGTGGGCCACGGCCCTTTGGTTCCAGACCTCGGCGAAGGTGGCGGCGGTCTTCAGAAGAGCGGTCGCCCGCTGGCACGCCTCCTCATAACGCTGCGCGGTATTGAGCCGGACGATGACCCGCAGTTCGTGGCGCTGGTGCTCGTCGCCGTCGCGCAGCCAGACCTCGCGGATGGCGGTCTCGGCCAGCAGGCGCACGGTGCGGTCCTCATCGCGAAGGCGGCGCCCAAGACACTGATTGGCCGAGTAGTCGCCCACAAAACCGAGGGCCAGCACGGCCGCCCGGCGGACCGGCGGCTCGGCGTGTTCGGCCAGGCGCTGGAGCGTGCCGGGCGTATAGTGCCGCGCCGTATTGCGCACGAACGCGACCGAATCGTGGTCGTCCAGATACTGGCGGTAAAACCCCAAAAGCGACGGTTGGCGGCGAGGCGGGCTCACTGTACGCTCCGGCCAGGGTCTGCGCTTTGCGCCGCGCGGGGCGGCCAGGCCCGTCAATATGCGCCGGTCACCCGGCTCTGTGGCGGTTTGCGCGGCTGGAACAGCGGGCTTACCGAGCCGGTCGAGGCCCGCTGGCCCCCCTCGGGCAACGTGGGCTTGAACTGCCGGGCCGGCACCCCCGGTCCAAACCGCGTGACCTGCGTGGGGCTCTTGTAGCCCATCTCGGCCAGCAGCTCCGATAGCCGCCGTTCCTTGACCAGGTAGCTCTTGGCCGCCTGCTCCATGGCCGAATACGTGTCGACCCATACCTTCTCCGCGCCGGCATCGCGCGA
>JBBIQF010000362.1:0-6783 GCA_037442445.1 Planctomycetaceae bacterium | reverse complement strand
CCATCCTCGGGGATCGGACCCCCAGGCCCACCTGGCCCAGACGGTGGACCAACTGGCCCAGATCGCCGAGACCTGCCACCGCTCCGACCTTACCTTCGGTCTAGAGGTCGAGGCCAACCTGGTGGGCTCCAACGGCTATCTGCTGGCCGAAATCCACCGCCAGGTCAACCACCCCGCCCTGGTGCTGGTGTTCGACGCGGCCAACCTGATCGTGCAGGGCTACTCGGCCAGCGAAGTGCTGGATCAATTCCGCGCCATGCTGCCCGGCCTGGGCTGGATGCACGTGAAGGATTACCACAACCCCCGCCCGGTCACCAAGGGCGGCCACGTCGATGAAGACGTGCTGCGCAACTTCGTGCCGGCCGACCAGGGGGACGCGGCCCACGAGACCCTATTTCGCGAGTTGCGCCGCGCCTTGCCTGAACTAAGCGCCCGCCTCCACCGCCGAGGCATCCCCGGCGTGTTCCTGGACCTGGAACCGCACCTCAAAGGCGGGGGGCAGTTCGGCGGCTTCAGCGGCCCCGACGGCATGGGCGTCGCCCTGCGGGCCTTGTGCCGGGTGCTGGATTACGTGCAGATCGAATACCACCTCCGCGATTTCGACGACATCAAGGCCGCCCGCGGCTTTTGACAAGCCCCCCAGCCAGGTGCGTAAGCACTCGGTGGATAAGCCGGGTGCGTAAGCGCCCGCCGGATCAGCCGAGTGTGTACGCGCCCGGCGCAGACCGCCGCCCCTATGGACGACTCGCAGGAACCCGCAACTTGACCGTATTGGTATTCTCGCTGGTGGCAGCGGCCATCGCATTTCTGGCCGGACTCATCGGGTCGCTTACCGGCTTGGGGGGCGGCGTGGTGATTGTGCCCGCTTTGGTTCTGGGGCTCGGTGTCGATATCCGCTATGCCGTCGGTGCTGCCCTAGTGTCGGTCATTGCCACCTCGTCCGGGGCGGCCGCCGCGTATGTCGAGGAAGGTTATACCAACCTTCGTCTGGGCATGTTCTTGGAGCTGGCCACGACCGCCGGGGCCTTGGGCGGCGCGTATCTGGCGTCGCGGGTGTCTCCCTCGGCCATCGCCACGGTCTTTGGCATCGTGCTCTTGGCGGTGGTGCTGTTTTCGCCCCGCGGCGGGCATCCGGTGCGAAGTCCTTCCGGCACGGACCGCCTGGCCGCTTGGCTGCGACTGGAAGGCGTGCTTCCCCCCGGCGAAGGCGGCATGCCCTACCGCGCCACTCGGGTGGGCCTGGGGTTCGCCTTGATGGTCCTGGCCGGGGTACTTTCCGGCCTTTTGGGCATTGGCTCCGGCGCCATGAAGGTCCTGGCCATGGACTGGGCCATGCGCGTCCCCTACAAAGTCTCTACGGCGACGAGCAATTTCATGATCGGGGTTACGGCGGCCGCCAGTGCGGGCTATTACCTCACCGCCGGCTACCTCGATCCCGGCTTGACCATGCCGGTGATGCTGGGCGTGCTGGCCGGTGCTTTGATCGGGGCCCGGCTGCTTCGGCGCGTGCAAACCCGCGCCTTGCGCATGTTGTTTCAGGCGGTGGTGTTCGTATTGGCCTTGCAAATGATCTACAACGGCGTGGGGGGGCGATTTCTCCGATGACGGCGACCGACCCCATCAGGCCTGCTCCCACCGTGCACGCCAAAGATGCCCGCCGCCTCGAACGGCAGGTCGCCTGGCTGCTCCGCGCCGGGGTTACTGTGGCCGCGATCGTGGTGCTGGCCGGAGGCTTGGCCTACCTGGTTCGCTACGGTGCTGAGCCAGTGCAGCTTGGGGTCTTCCGCGGTGAACCGGAGGTGCTGCGGAGCGTGCCGGGCATCGTCAGCGAGGCGGCCCGGCTAGGCCGACGCGGCTGCATCCAGTTCGGCCTCTTGCTGTTGATCGCCACCCCGGTGCTGCGGGTCGCCCTGGCCTGCCTGGCCTTTGTGCGCCAGCGGGACTGGCAGTACGCCGTGATCTCGGCCATCGTGCTGGCCACCTTGGTGGCGAGCCTGTTCCGCGGGCTATGGTAAGGGGCATTCCACCGGAAATGCCTCTTGCGGCGAGGCTTTGGCAGCGGCCTGGCCCGCAACTAACCTCGTGGCCGGCCGAAACTTCACCGGGCTGGCAGGGTTTAACAGGGTATCGAGCGGGCCCGCGGTGGCATCTGTTTTGCCCCGGCGGCCGCTGAGGGTCTCAGTTGCAGGCGGGAGGTACAACCATGCGCAGACTGTTTGCAGTGCTAGCGGTTGTGGCGCTTCTGGTATCGCCGCTTTGGGCGGGTGATACCCCCCCGGCGATGCCAAACAACGTCATCCTGATGGGCTGGGACGGTGCCCACCGGGACCATGTGAAGTCCCTCTTGAAGGCGGGAAAACTCCCGAACCTTCAAAAGCTGGTCAGCGAGGGGACGCTGGTGGATATCGACGTTACCTCGGGGGCTACCGACACGAAAGCGGGATGGACGCAGATACTGACGGGCTATCGCCCCGAGATCACCGGCGTGTACAACAACTCGCGGTACCGCGATGTGCCGGCCGGCTACAGCATCTTCGAGCGCCTGCGGGCCGCCTTCGGGGCCGACCGCATCGCTACCGTAGCCGTCATCGGCAAGAAGGCTCATTGCGGCGAGGTGAACCCGCCCTTCAAGAAGCCCTACGAACCCGAGGCCGCCGAGCCGGCCAAACCGGGCAAGCCCAAGGCCAAGGGCGCTAAGGCCGGCGCCAAGAAGGCCGCGGCTCTGGGCCGCGTGGTCGAAGAGGGGGGCAAGAAGTACCTGGTCTTCGAGGGTTCGCCCTACTACACCATGCACAAGAACGTCGACCAATGGCATTTCGGCCTCCTGCAAGACCAGGCTGTCGGCGACAAGACGCTCGAACTTCTGGACCGATACGCCCAGAAGCCGTTTTTCTTCTTCGTCCACTTTGCCGAGGTGGACCACGCCGGCCATCAGCACGGCGAGAACTCGAAGGAATATGACGAAGCGATCATCTCGGGCGACCGCCAGTTGGGCCGGATCATGGAAAAACTCCGCCAACTGGGGGTGTACGAGAAGACGTTGATTTACGTGACGGCCGACCACGGCTTCGACCTGGGGGCCAAGTCGCACCGCGCTGCGCCCTACGTCTTCCTGGGCACGAACGACAAGAAAGTGATCCGCGGCGGCGCGCGGGCCGATATCACGCCCACCATCCTGGCCCGCCTGGGTGTGGATCTGAAAACGATCCAGCCGCCGTTGGATGGCGAGCCGCTCCTGGCCCCGGCCACCAAGCCCATCGGGCCGCCGGTAACCACCCCCGAAGCCAAGAAGGCCCGCAAAGCCAAGGTGGAAGGCACGGCCAAGCCCAAGCCCAAGGCCAAGGTGAAGGTCAAGCCGAAGATCGACCACCCGCCCAAGCCAAAGGCCAAGGCCTCCCACAAGCCCAAACCCAAGGTGCCTGCCCTGGTGTGATCCCGCGGCGAGGTACGGATACCGAGCCGGGGCCGCAAGGGAGTGGCCCTCCTGTAAACGCACCGAAGCCATCACGGCGGTCCGCAGTGTCGGGCCGAGAGCGGGTCCCTTATTATCGCCGCACCGAAGCCACCCCCACGATCGGCGTCGCGGCAGCCCACAGCGCCCCCCGGTGACCGAACCGAACTGGTAAAATGGTCCGGAGGAGCCTGCCTTATGGAACGCCTTGCCATCGTGCCGGGAGGGCCGGTGTGCGGTACGGTACGCCCGCCCGGCTCCAAAAGCATTACCAACCGGGCGCTGGTGTGCGCGGCTTTGGCCGAGGGGCAGTCGGTGCTGACCGGGGCCCTCGATAGCGAAGACACCCGGGTGATGATCCAGGCGCTGCGGGGCCTGGGTGTGGACGTGCAGCACGACCCGTCGGCGGCGCTGATCCGCGTGCGGGGTTGCGGGGGGCAGATCCCTTGCCCCAATGCCGAACTCGACGTGGCCAATAGCGGCACCACGATGCGGTTTCTGACCGCGATGGTGGCTTTGGGCCACGGGCGATTCCGCATCGACGGCACACCGCGGATGCGGCAGCGGCCCATCGAGGATCTGCTTTCGGCCTTGCGGCAGCTTGGGGTCGAAGCTTACAGCGAGCCGGGCACCGGCTGCCCGCCCGTGGTGGTCCAGGCCCGGGGCCTGCCAGGCGGCCAGGCCCAAGTCGCCGGCAACATCTCCAGCCAGTTCCTGAGCGGTCTATTGATGGCCGCCCCCTACGCCGGCCAGCCGGTGGAGCTTGCCGTCGTGGGCCCCTTGGTGTCGCAGCCCTACGTGCAGATGACGTTGGCGGTGATGGAGGCCTTCGGCATCCGTGTAGAACACCAAGACCACCGGTTCGTGGTTCCCCAGGGGCGATACCAGGCCCGGCCGTATGCCATCGAGCCGGACGCCTCGGCAGCCAGCTACTTTTGGGCGGCGGCGGCCATCACTTCCGGCCAGGTGACCGTGCAGGGCCTGGGCCGCGAAAGCCTTCAGGGCGACGTCGCGTTTTGCGACCTGCTTGCCCGCATGGGCTGCCGGGTCGAGGCCCGGCCGGATGGCCTCGCTGTCGCGGGGGGGCCGCTGCGGGGCATCGAGGCCGACATGAACGCCATCAGCGATACGGTCCAGACCCTCGCGGCGGTAGCCCTGTTTGCCGACGGGCCGACGACCATCTCCGGCGTGGCCCACATCCGCCATAAGGAAACCGACCGCATCGGGGCACTGGCCACCGAACTTCGCAAACTAGGAGCCACCGTGGAAGAGCGGGCCGATGGGCTGCGGATCGTCCCCGGCCCGCTGCGCGGCGCGGAGATCGACACCTACGACGACCATCGCATGGCCATGAGCCTGGCCCTGGCTGGGCTCCGCGTGCCCGGCGTCGTCATTCGCGATCCTGGGTGCACGGCCAAGACATATCCCGGCTTCTTCGCCGATCTCGAGAAGCTCCGCACCACCGGCACCGCACCGTAACGTGTGCGGTTGCCGCGCCGGCCGGGCGGCGGGGCTAGGAAGCCTTCTCTGCTAGCAGCTCGCGGACGGCACGCTCAATGGCCGCCGGCTCCAGTTTGCCCGCCTCTTTGGAAGGAAACGTATGGCGGAGCCTGCCCGCCCGATCGTACAACCGCAGGTGGGGCAGCGTGCCGTCGCGGATTTCGAACCGCGCGATGGCCTCGTCGGACGAACCGCCCAACTTGCTTTGGAAGCTCAAGAACCCGGCGCCCTGCCCGGCCAGGAACTTGCGGACCTGGGGGGCATCTTCAGGCTCGTCCATACTGACGGCCACGACGGCCAATCCTTGGGGGCCCAACTGGCGGTGGAGGGCTAGGGTATGCGGGAAGTTCTCCACACAGGCACCGCACCAGGTGGCCCAGAAGTCGACCAGAACCACCTTGCCGCGAAGGCCCTCGAGGACCCGGGCCAGGTCCTTTTCGTCGATCAAGGGGACACTAGGCTCGCTTGGCGAAGTGGGGCTGGAGGGCGCAGCGGACGCTTCACCGGTCGTTCCAGAGGGCGGCCCGGCGGACGGAGCAGCCTGGGGTGCGGTGGAAGAACTTCCACCCGCTGGCGCCACCGCCGGGCTGGACAAATCGCCGGAACCGCTGCGCCCGCACCCAATAAGGGCCGGCACGAGAGCCACGCACGCAATCGCCGCGCCTAGCCCTCGTGCGGCCCATGGGCAGGGGGCAGAAAAGGCCATCGGTTGCACTTCGCCTGGGACGACCTCAATCCCACTTGATCGAGCAGCCCCGCTGCTGCGTTACCTCCTTGGGCGGCTTCTTGCCGGCCAACAGCGCATCTAGGGCGTCACGCAGGTAATGGTGCTTGACCTGTTTGGGGTTGTTGTTGTCGTCGATGGCCCCCATGTAGGCCACCTTGCGGTCCTGGTCCAGCACAAACACGTGCGGCGTGCAGGTGGCGCCGTAGTCGCGCCCCGTCTTCTGGCTGGAATCGTAGAGGTACGGGAAGTTGAAGCCCTTCTCCTCGGCACGGACCTTCATCCGGTCCAGCCGGTCGTCCGGGATATTGTTCACGTTGATGGCGACCAACTGCACGCCCTTGGCCTTGTAGTCCTTTTGGATGGCGATGAGGCGGTCCTCATAGGCCACGGCCACGGGGCAGTGGTTGCACGTGAACACGATCACGACGATCTTGGCCTTGGCGTAGTCCGACAGGCTGTGCGTCTTGTCGTCCACGCCGATGATGCCCGACCAGTCAGGGGCCTTGTCGCCAATCTTGACACCCCCAGCGCGGGCCAACGACGCTGCCAGAAGCACCAGGGCAGCAAACATCGCGAGCTTGCAAAAGTTCTTCATCCTCGGGTCTCCGATTGGGCGAAACCACCAACAAACACGCTATGCCAAACGGTCCGCGGAGAATCATTCGCACTAACGCCTGCCAAGGCAAGGCGCTTACCGCGCTACGGGGACCGGCTAGCCTTGCCGCGTATCGGCGGGCGATTGCTTACTTGCCTACACCATCGGCGGGCCGCAGTCAATAGGCCCAGGGCCTAAGGGCGGCACCCTGTAGCGTTGCCGGCCGGGATGTGTCATACTACCGGTTGCACGGCGAGGTACTGGGGAACACCCTTCGCGTGGCCAATGCACCGGGCTCTGGCCACGCGATTCGATGCCATTTCTGAGGAGGCGTTACGGTGAACAGGACCCCGAAACACACCGATGGGCGGGGGAAGCCTCGGCGGCGATTCCCCTGGGTTGGACACTCGGTCGGCCGGCGATCTCCAAATGCCCATGCACGGTGGTGGCCCGCTGGCTGGGCCTTGGCGCTGGTGGCTGGAGCGGCACTTGGATTGGCCTGGGCGGCCG
>JBBIQF010000361.1:0-6795 GCA_037442445.1 Planctomycetaceae bacterium | reverse complement strand
CCCCTACGTGCGCTGCGCGGGCTCGCTGGCTCGGGGCCGGGGCACAGAGGGTGTTGGGGGGAGAGTCCTACCCGCGTCCTGGGACCCGGTATGCGGTGCCTGGTCGGCCTGGTGCGGCGAGTGGCGCCCAGGCGCCTGCGAACCCCTATGCGCAGCCCCGGCCGATGGCTGCCACACCGCAGGTCCGGCCGATGGGAGCAGCGCAGGGAAGCAAAACTGCTGGCGGGTTGCCTTCTGGTGCTGGCATGGCCGGCGCACCGGGTAGCGGGGCGGCCCGGCCGGCTACCAGCGGCAGCGCCGCGGCTTCTTCGGGCTCTGCCCAGGCGAGCCGGTCGCCCAATGCCCCTTCTCCCGAGCAAGCATTGCGCCTGACCCCCATTCAGGCCGATGTTGACTACACCCGGCCGACCGAGGAAGAAGTGCCCCGGTGCACGGTCCGCGCCATCCGCGCCGAAGGCGCGGTGGGTTGGTTGGTCGAGGACCCGGCGGGCTTGCCCCTGCGGCGCTTTCTGGACACCAATGGCGACAACAAGGTGGACCAGTGGTGCTACTTCAAAGACGGGATCGAGGTGTACCGGGACATCGATTCGGACTTCAACGGCAAAGCCGACCAATACCGCTGGTTTAACACGGCAGGCACGCGGTGGGGTTTGGAC
Organism: Planctomycetaceae bacterium; assembly: GCA_037442445.1. Lineage (GTDB taxonomy): Bacteria > Planctomycetota > Planctomycetia > Pirellulales > Thermoguttaceae > JANLFZ01. The sequence goes on along the minus strand of JBBIQF010000361.1, from coordinate 6,139 downwards.
AAGGACGAAGACGGGTTGATCGACCAGTGGCGGGCGATATCGGCCGAGGAGGTGACAGCCGAGGTGGTGGCCGCCCTGGTGCATCAGGACTCGCAGCGGTTTGCCCGCGTGGCCCTGAGTGCCGAGGAGCTGCAATCGCTGGGCTTGGGTCCCGCCCGCACCAAAGAACTGGCCGAGAAGCTCAGCACCCTGGCCATTCGCTCCAAGGATGCAGCGGTGCGGCCCAAGGCGCTCAGCGAGAAGACGCGGTGGTTGCATTTCAGTGGCCACCGGCCTGGAGTGGTGCCGGCGGGCACCGAGGGCGCCACACGCGACGTGGTGGTGTACGAGAATGTGATGGCCTTGGTAGAGACGGACCAGCAATCGGCGCAGGTGTTCATCGGGACCCTGGTCAAGGTGGGCGACGGGTGGCGGGTGATCGACGTGCCGGAAATCCTGGGCGAAGGGCAGAGCGGCCGGGCCGACGCCGGCTACTTCTTCCGCGCTGCGCCGGTGTCGCGGGGTGTGGCGGCTATGGAGGCCCCGGGCGAGAAGTCGCTCCAACTGCTCGACGCGCTCCAGAAACTGGAGGCGGCCTTGGCGCAGGCCAAGTCGGTTGAGGAAGCCGCCACGTACCACGTCCAGCGGGCCGATCTGATGGAAAAAATCGCCGAGGAAAGCAAACCCCAGGACCGGGCGGCGTGGCTGCGCCAATTGGCCGATCTGTTGGGCGCCGCGGTGCAGGCCGGCCAGCTCCCGGAAGGCATGAAGCGACTGGAGGCGCTGTTGGCCAAGGTGTCGCGCGACCCGCAAGCCCGCGACCTGGCCGCCCACATCCGGTTTGTGCAGATCAGCGCGGCGTACGCGCTGGCTATCCAGGCTAAAGGGGCGGATTATTCCAAGGTCCAGGCGGATTGGCTCAAGGCCCTGGAGGGCTACGTGGCCGAGTATCCCAACACGCCCGACTCGGCCGAGGCCATGCTTCAGTTGGCCATTGCCCAGGAGTTCGCCGGGCGGGAGGAAGAGGCGCGGCGGTGGTATGGCCGGATCGCCGCCGATTTTACCGACACCCCAGTGGCCCGCAAAGCCACAGGCGCCTTGCGGCGGCTCGAGTCGGTCGGCAAAGTCCTGTCGCTTGCCGGTAAGAGCCCCACCGGCACCACCGTGGACCTGGCCAAATATCGGGGCCAGGTGGTGCTCATCCAGTATTGGGCCACCTGGTGTGAGCCCTGCAAGACCGACATGGCCACCCTCAAGGAACTGCTGGCCAAGCATGGCCGCGACTTCGCCGTCATCGGCGTCAATCTGGACAACACCGAAAGCGAGCTGAATGCTTTTCTGAAAGAAAACCCGCTGCCGTGGAGCCAGATTTTCGAGCCGGGCGGGTTGGAAAGCCGCCCGGCCGTGGAGATGGGCATCCTGACCCTCCCCACGATGATCCTGGTGGATCAGGAGGGCCGGGTTGTCCATCGGAACATCTCGGTGGGCGAAATCGAGACCGAATTGAAGCGTTTGATGCGGTAAGGGCGCCGGCCCAAAAGGGGGCGAGGCCTCCGCTTGGGTCCCCCGCATCCGACGCGAGGTTACCGACGATGGCTGGCGTTTCGCGCAAACTGCGGGTGCTGTTTCTCTGCACGGGCAACTCGTGCCGCAGCCAGATGGCCGAGGGATGGGCCCGGCACCTCAAAGGCGACCAGATCGAACCCTATTCCGCGGGTATCGAGGCCCACGGGCTGAACCCCGACGCGGTGCGGGTGATGGCCGAGGCTGGGGTCGATATCTCCCAGCAGCGCTCGAAGCGCCTGGACGACCTGCCCGACTGGGACTTCGATGTGGTGGTGACGGTCTGCGACGATGCCAGCCAGCGGTGCCCGCGGTTCCCCGGCGCGGCGCGGGTGGTCCACGTGGGGTTTGACGACCCGCCGCGACTGGCCGCGGGTTCCACGTCCGAGGAAGAGCGTCTGGCCCCGTATCGCCGGGTGAGGGACGAGATCCGGGCGTTCATCGAGACGCTGCCAGAGTCGCTCGGCGAGGCGTAGAACTGTAGCTTGGGCCCTCCTGGCCCGGGGGCCATGCCCACCCGTTGGACTGTCGCCATTTTCCCTTTCGGCGGAGCCGGGGGTATCCTAGCGTGCAGGCAATCGAAGACCGCCGGGGGCGCACTGGCGGCGGAGCCAGCGCCTTGCAGTGAACCTCAGGCGGGTCAAGGGCCGGGGCGGGCGGCTCTTGGAATGACGTAATATGTTATTTCGCAAAGAGTTGCGACTTCAGACGCGTGGCTGGAGGGAAGCCGAGTTGACAGGTTGTTCCCAAATTGGGAACATCCGTATAGAATACATTGCGGGAACTGAGTGCCCTGTCGATGCGGATCATCACCAAGAAAACGCTCCGGGAGTTCTGGGGGCGGTTTCCCGACGCCGAGCAGCCGTTGAAGGCATGGTGCGCCGAAGCCAAGCACGCCGACTGGCAGACGCCCAACGACGTCGAGGCGAAATACGCATCGGCAAGCATCCTCAAAGGCAGTCGTGTGGTGCTCAACATCTGCGGCAACAAGTATCGGTTGGTGGTCAAGATCAACTACCCCCACCGAATCATCTACGTCCGTTTTGTCGGCACGCACGAAGAGTACGACGGTATCGACGCGGAGACGGTGTGATGCTTCCCAAGGTGATCAAGAACGAGCAGGAGTACGAGGCGGCCCTTGCGCGCATCGACCAGCTCATGGACGCCGCTCCCGGGACGCCCGAAGGGGACGAGTTGGAGCTGCTGGCCACCCTCGTGGAAGCCTACGAAGACAAGCACTTCCCAATCGGGCTGCCAGACCCCATCAGTGCCATCCGTTTTCGCATGGAGCAAGCGGGCTTGAAACAGCAAGACCTCGTCCCGTACATCGGCAGCCGAAGCAAGGTCTCGGAGGTGCTGGCGGGCAAGCGGCCTCTCAGTCTCAAAATGATCCGTGCCCTGCACCATGGGCTTGGTATCCCGGCGGAAGTGCTGCTCCGCGAGCCGGGCGGCAGAATACCGGAGGAAGTGCCGGACTTTCCATGGGAGAGGTTACCTTTGAGGGAAATGGCCAGGCGTGGGTGGATCGAGGGTTTCGAAGCATCGGCCACGGAATTGAAGGAGCGGGCCGAGGCGTTGGTCCGCGAGTTTCTCCGGCCGGTGCGGAACTGCGGGATTCCGCCCGGTCAGTTGCTGGCCCGCCAGCACGTGCGGAGCGGGTCGGCGATGGATGAATACGCGCTGTTGGCTTGGTGCGTGCGAGTCATAACGCTTGCCCGGCAGCAGCCGGTTGGCCGCTACCAGCCGGGAACCATCACACCGGACTTCATGCGACGCCTGGCCAACCTCAGCGATTTCGATGCCGGGCCCCGGCTGGCGAGGGAGTTTCTGGGGAAACACGGAATCCACCTGATCGTCCTTCGCCACCTGCCGCGGACGCACCTGGACGGAGCATCGATGATGCTGTGCTCGGGCAATCCAGTGGTCGCGCTGACCCTCAGGTACGACCGGTTAGACCATTTCTGGTTCACGCTCTTCCATGAGATCGGCCACGTGGCCCTCCACTTCGACACGGAAAAGGAGAGTTGTTTCGTCGATGACCTGGATTTCGACGCGGAGGGGCTGGAGGCTCAGGCCGACAAGTTCGCCCAAGATGCCCTCATCCCGCCGGAAATCTGGCAGCACGCTCGGGCTCGCCACGAGCGGACTTCGGGTGCGGTTCGCCAACTGGCCAACGTACTCGGGATCCACCCGGCGATCATCGCAGGCCGCATCCGGCGCGAACAGAAGAATTACCGGCTGTTGACCTCCCTCATTGGCCAGCGCTTGGTTCGAGTGCACTTCCCGGACGCCGACAGAGGGGACATCGGCTGACGGGAAAGATAGAAAAGGCGAAGACGCGCAATCCCCTCCACCCTTTTTCCATTGGGCGGCGCCCGTGGCTGGCGGCAGAGGGAGGGGCGGCCTACGGGGTCCGGATACCCACAAAGAGTGGGGGTAGCCGCTTGACTTTGGACGGCTGTTTGGTTAATATCCCAATTGTCGAAGTATGTTTACCCCCGGAGTTAGGTATCGTGACTCCCGAACTGCTTGCCCGCTATGAAGCCCGCGCCCGGATCATCAAGGCCTTGGCGCACCCCACCCGGTTGTTCATTGTGGACGAGTTGGCGCATTCCGGGCCGCGTTGCGTCTGCGAATTGACCGAAATGGTCGGGGCCGATATGTCCACGGTCTCGAAGCACCTGGCCGTGCTGAAGTCGGCCGGCCTGCTCCAGGATTCCAAACGGGGCTCGCAGGTGTACTACCAGCTCCGAGTGGGATGCATCACGAACTTTTTCGCTTGCGTCGAATCGGTGCTTCAGGCCAACGCAGACGAGCAGCAGCGGATGCTGGCGCACATCGAATCGCCGCGGGTTGCTGCCCGGTCGTAGCCCGGCGCGGGGGCCAAAGCGAAGATACCGTGTGCGGGGCGGTTCTGGCGGCACGGCCCAAAGGCTTCGGGGCGGCTGATGGCTCGGGGGTGTACCAAGGGCGTATCATCTTCCGGCAGCAATGGCGCTGGATTCAGAAAGGCGAGGCGTGCTCCGCAAGGTTTACGCCGAGATTACCTCGCGGTGCAATCTCCGCTGCGGGATGTGCATCCGGCATGTATGGGACCACACGCCGCAGGACATGCCCGCCGACCTGTTTTGCCGACTGGTGGACGACCTGCGTGGGGTACCCACCCTAGAGGCGATCCAGTTCGGCGGCTTTGGCGAGCCGATGGTCCACCCCCGGTTTTTCGAGTTCCTGCGGTGGACGGTCGAGGCGGGCATTCCCGCCGAGCTGTTGACCAACGGCGTGCTCTTGGACAGCCGGGCGGCGGCGGAAATCGTCGAGCTGGGATTGCAGCGGCTGATCGTCTCGCTGGATGGGCCTGGGCCTGGCAGCAACGGCACGTTCCACACAACGGCGGCGGGGGTGGTGCAGGCCAACCTTCGCGAGCTGTACCGGCAGCGCCTGGTGCGGCGGGCCCGCCGGCCCGAAGTGGTCATCGCCTTTGTCGCCAGCCGGCGGACCATCGGCGACTTGCCGGCCCTGAAGCGTCTGGGCGTGCAACTGGGCTTCAGCCGCATCCTGGTTACCAATCTGGTCCCGTACACGGCCGAGCTTGCCGAGGAGATTCTGTACCGCGACTGGACCACCACGCGGCGCGGGGGGCAACCGTCGCCGTGGAGCCCTGCCGTGGAACTGCCCCGCATGGACTGGGGCCCGGAGGTGCAGGAGGTGGTCGATCGGCTGCAGGCATCGGGCAGCCATGTGATGCTGGGCGATGGGCACGTCGCGGGGGGCAAGATGTATTGCCGTTTCGCCCACGAGGGATTCGCGGCGGTGGGCCCGGATGGCGCGGTCAGCCCGTGCCTGCCGCTGTTGCATACCCACAGCTACTATTACCGCGGCACTCGGCGCCAGGTGCTGGCGTACTCGGTGGGCAACCTGCGGGAAAAACCGCTTTCGGAACTTTGGAATACCGAGGCCTTCCGCGATTTCCGTGCGCGGTTGATCGAGTTCCCCTTCGCCCCGTGCATCGACTGCGGGGGCTGCGACCTGCGGAACTCCAACCAGGAGGATTGCCACGGAAACGACTTTCCGGTGTGCGGCCCGTGCCTATGGGCGGCGGGGTTGATCCAGTGCCCGTAGCCCAAGGACGTGGGCTTTAGCGAAAGGGCGTGCCTGCGGCCTTTCGGGGTGTAGCTGGCGGGCCACCCCTTGAAAACCCATTTACCCGGCCGCGCGCGAGGTCGCCACCGGGGGCTGACGCCCCCCGGCTCTTGGCCAGTCACCCGGTTTGTCGCGAGGCCGCCAGCAGCCGGGCCGCCCCCTGGGCCAGCAATTGCTGGGCGACTTGGCGCCCGAGGTCTTCGGCCTTTTCGGGGGGGCCTGCCAGCTCGGCCTCGATCCGCTCTGAGCCATCGGGGGCCAGCACCCGGCCTACCAGCACCAGGCTACCGTTCTCCACGCGCCCCCAGGCCGCGATGGGTGTCAGGCAGCCGCCGCCCAGGGCGGCCAGCATGGCCCGCTCGGCGAGCACGGCCGCATGGGTGGAGGCATGGTCCAGCCGCTCGACCAACTGGCGAATGGCGGTGTCCTCCTGGCGGGTTTCCAGGCCCAAGGCCCC
>JBBIQF010000360.1:0-6801 GCA_037442445.1 Planctomycetaceae bacterium | reverse complement strand
CCGTGGGCCGTATGGCGATCGAGCCAATCCAGCACCTCCTCGTCCAGCCCATCCCAGTAATAGGCCGGCTCCATCCCCGCCGCCGTCGCCCCGCGCAGTCCGCCAATAAGCAAGTTGTAGTAGGACAGCCATTGGGGCCTGTACCAAAACAGGCTGGTGGCGGTACAGGCCAACACGCCGGCCAGGGCGGCAATCGCTTTGCGGCGGTGCCGGCCGGCCCGCGCGGCGATCCACCCTGCCCCTAGACCCGCCAGCGCTGCCAGAAAGGCGAAGCTCGGCAGGATTAGCCGCTCGGCATCGTGTGGCGGAGTCCCTGGCATTGCCCGCACCACCACCAGCACGGCAAAATGCATGGCCAACAGCACCCCTGCGGGCTCTTCGCGCCGCCGGGCAATCACCCGCCCAAGCCCCACCGCAAAAAGCCCCAAAATGCCCACCGGCACGGTTATCCCCACCCACACCAGCGTGTTGTACCCCGGCAGCGGATGGCCCAGGTCATAAAGCCGGCCGAAGAATTGCGCCGCGATATTCAGCCCTGGCTGTGCTTCGCGGTGGAGGTTCAACCGCAGGAACGTCCGCGTGCCTTCCAGCGGATGCTGCCAAAGCGGCGGATTCACGAGCCAGAACGTCATCAGCGCTACCGGCAATCCGATGGCCAAGGCCCAGCCGGCCCTCCGATTGCGATAAGCCGCCGCCCAAAGCGCGAAAGGAATCACCGCCAGCCACCCCGTCGCTTTGGCGCTGAACGCCAGCCCCAGGGCCATGCCCCACACCATCGGGCCGGCCAGCCGGCCGAAGGTGGCGCATACCGGCCTGGCAGGCCACGCCTTGCCCCTTGGCCCTGCGCCATCCACCGCCGGAAAGGACGCTCCGCCATTGGCCGCCGGAAAAAAGGTCGCCCAGGCGAGAAGCCACGCACTGACCAGCACCCCGTCGAACGAGGCGAACCGGAGATGCGCAAACAAGCGGGGCTGCAACACCAAAGCCGCCAAACCCACCACGGCAGGCACCCCACCATACTGCCGCCCCAGCCGGTAATACATGGCCGCGGCAGCCACGGCAAAAAAGAGCATGGGTCCCAGCCGGGCAGCGCCCAAGGGCGGCAGCCATGACTGCCCCAAAGCCCGGCCTGCGCAAATCAGCACCGCGACCAGCGCCGGATGCCCCTCGCGGCAGGTGGTGAACGGCCAGTCGGCCGACTCGGACCGCACGATCGCGCTGCCCTCGTCCCAACCCATGGGCGGGCGCGCCGCCAGGCTGCCAGCCAAGACCAGCCACACGCCTGCCGCCGCAGTGGCCCCGGCCGCCAAGCCCCAGCGGTTCGCCAAGCCTGGCCGTCTAGGCTGCTCTACAGCGGGCAACGGGCCCGCAATCTGTGGCCTGGCAGGGTCGTGGAAGCGCATTTTTCGGGTGCAATTCCCATTCCAGTCCGCCCGCGATGGACCATGGCCCTCCCCGTTTTTCGCTCCCTGCTCCGTACTCCCTGCTCCTTGCCCTTACTCGCCGATCACCTTGATCAGCACCCGCTTGGGCCGCCGGCCGTCAAACTCGCCGTAGAAAATCTGTTCCCACGGGCCGAAGTCCAGCTTGCCACCGGTGATGGCCACCACCACCTCGCGGCCCATGATCTGGCGCTTGTGGTGCGCATCGGCATTCTCTTCGCCGGTACGGTTGTGGCGGTACCGCTCGGGCGACGGATCAAAGGGGGCCAGCTCCTCCAGCCACCGCTTGTAGTCCTCGTGCAAGCCCGGCTCGTCGTCGTTGATGAACACGCTGGCCGTGATGTGCATGGCGTTGACCAGCACCAGCCCCTCGCGGACTCCGCTTTTCTTGACCGCCTCCTCCACTTGGCGGGTGATGTTCACGAAATCCATGCGCTTGGGAACATTCAGCGTCAGGTACTCGGTGTACGACTTCATGGTCGATCCTCGGCCGATCGTAGAAAGCAAGGCAGGCCATCTGCCGGCGTCCCTGGGCCAACACTGCCCCGGCCCATCACTATACCGTAGTCCTGGGCCTGGGAAACACGCAAACCCAGCCGGCTGCAAATAGTGCGCGGGGGAACCCCGGGGGGCTGACGCCCCGGCTCCAACGCAGCCGGGTGCCAACGGTACGCCGGCACCACCGGGGGCTGACGCCCCCGGCTCGGGAGCTAGCGGTCATTGTGCCGTCGCCCCGCGGTCGTTAGATTGAGGAGGTTACCCCAAGCCGCCTTCCATCGCGCATGAATCCCGAAACCCCGGAAAGCGAGATTACCATCTTCGTGGTGGACGACGATGTCCAGGCCCGCAAGTCGGTCTGCGCTTTGGTATCCTCGATGGGACTGGCGGCCGAGGGGTATGCGTCCGGCGAGGAGTTCCTGGCCTCGTACCAGGAGGGCCGGCGGGGGTGTGTGGTCACCGATCTGCGGATGCCGGGCATGAGCGGCCTGGAGCTCCAGCAGGAGCTGCTTCGGCGCGACTGGCCGCTGCCGGTCGTGATGCTGACGGCCTACCCCCGCACTTCGGTTACGGTGCAGGCGATGCGGGCCGGGGCAGTTACCCTGGTCGAAAAACCCTATCGCGACCATGAGCTATGGGAGGCGATCTCCAAGGCCATCAGCGAAGAAGTCGCCCTGTGGGCCCAAAAGCGTAGGCGCCGCGAGATCCAGGCCCGTATCGCCTCGCTGACCCCTTCGGAGCGCGAAGTGCTCGACCGGCTGGTGGGCGGGATGCCCAACAAGGCCATCGCCCAAGAGTTGGGCCTTGGCCTGCGGACCGTCGAAAGCCGCAGGCACGAAGTGTTCCGCAAAATGCAGGCCAACTCGTTGCCCGAACTGGTACGCCTGGTGCTGGAGGCTCAGCCGGGCGGCCGCCCGTAGCCGCCCCCAACGCCCGCTACCCGCAAACCTCGATTCGGCCACAGTGCCCCCAAGAGCCTATGGTGGATGCCCCCGTCGATGTGCCCGCCGTGGCCAAGCAGATACTGGCGAATGTCGAGCGGGTGATTGTGGGCAAGCGCCGGCAGATCATCCTGGCGCTGGTCTCGTGGTTCTGCGAGGGGCACATCCTGCTGGAAGACGTGCCCGGCGTGGCCAAGACCATGCTTGCCCGTGCCTTGGCGGCCAGCGTCGGCTGTTCGTTCAAACGCATCCAGTGCACCCCGGACCTCTTGCCCACCGACGTTACCGGGGCCTCGGTGTTCAACCCGCGGACCACGGAGTTCGAGTTCCGCCCCGGGCCCATCTTCGCCCAGATCGTCCTGGCCGACGAAATCAACCGCGCCACGCCCCGGACCCAGTCGGCCCTACTGGAAGCGATGGCAGAAGGGCGGGTCACCGTCGACGGGGTCACGCATCCTCTGACCCCGCCGTTTCTGGTCATCGCCACGCAGAATCCCATTGACCACGAGGGGACCTTCCCCTTGCCCGAGGCCCAGTTGGACCGGTTCCTCATGCGCTTCAGCCTCGGCTACCCCTCGCTGGACGAAGAACTCAAAATGCTCGACATGCTCCAGCGGCGCCACCCGATCGAGGACCTCCAGCCGGTGGCCACCGCCGAAGACCTCCGCGCCGTACAGCAAGCCGTGCGCTACATCCACGTCGATCCCAAGGTGCGGCGCTACCTGGCCGAAATCGTCCACGCAACCCGCACCTGCGATGACCTGGCCCTAGGCGCAAGCCCCCGGGCTTCGATCGCCCTGTTCCGCTGCGCCCAGGCCTTGGCCGCCATCTCCGGCCGCAATTATGTCCTCCCCGACGACGTGAAGCGGGTGGCGGGCCCGGTCCTCACCCACCGGCTGATTCTCAAACCCGAAAGCCGGCTGCGCAAGGTCCGCGTGGAGGCGCTCCTCGAAGAGATCATCGAACACGTGCCGGTCCCCATGCTGTCCGCACAAGGCGCTTAGAAACGTCAACCTCGAGCCGGGGGCGTCAGCCCCCGGTGCATGAGCAAGCCGCGCTTGCCAGCGGGACAACGTGCCCCGCCTCGACGCGTTCCCGCCAGGGGGCCTTGGCTCGCCCCACCCCTGCCTGCGGTTTCCCCACAATCGCCGCCGAACTTGATTGACACCGGTCCGGCGCACCATTAGGCTAAGGGTTGTGGGGGAGTCTGCGCACAGACTTTGGGCAATGGAGTTCGGGCCACCGGGGGGTGGCTCGCTGTGCCGCGCTTTTCCTTCTCCCCTGTTGCGAACGGAGCGGATCCGCCCATGGCCGTCAAAACAAAGCCAAAATACACCGAAATCCTCATTCGGCAGGGGGTGCTTACCCCCGACCAGGTGAGCGAAGCCGAACAGACGGCCCGGGAGCAGAATATCAAGCTCCAGGATGCCTTGGTCCGCCTGGGGTTCGCCACCGGCGAAGAAGTGGCCCGGGCCCTGGCCGAGCAGCACGGGCTGGACTACGTGGACCTCAGCGAGGTCGTCATCCCGCAAACCGTCATCGAGCTGGTCCCCGAATCAGTGGCCCGCGAAAACGTGATCCTCCCCCTGGCCGAGGAGGATGGGGCTCTAAAAGTCATCTCTAGCGACCCGGACGACTACGATACGCTCGATAAGCTCCGGTTCATCCTCAACCGCCGGATCGAGACCGCAGTGGCCCCCCGCGACGCCATCCTGGAGGCCATCAACCGGCACTACGGCCAGTCGGTCAGCGATGGCACCGACTCGATGCTCCAAGAGTTCACCGACACGGCCATCGACTTCACCGAAACCGAAGAGGAAGCCCGCAAGCCCGACGAGGTGATCGACGAGAGTAGCGCACCGATCGTCCGGCTGGTGCACCTCATCATTACCGAGGCCGTGCAACTGCGGGCATCCGATATCCACATCGAGCCGTTCGAGGACCGCATCCGCATCCGGTACCGTATCGACGGGGTGCTGGTGGAGCGGGATAGCCCCCCGAGAAGGCTGCTTGGTGCCATCCTGTCGCGCATCAAGATTCTCGCCAAACTGGACATTGCCGAGCGCCGCCGGCCGCAGGACGGACGCATCAAGGTCACGGTAGGCAACAAGGAACTCGACCTTCGGGTGAGTGTCATCCCCACCAATCATGGGCAGTCGGTGGTGATGCGGATTCTGGATAAGGACAACATCCGCATTGGCCTTCGGCAGCTCGGTTTCTCGGACGAGGACTACCAGAAGTTCCGTTCGCTCATCCGCCGTCCGAACGGCATCCTTCTGGTGACGGGTCCGACGGGGTCCGGCAAGACGACCTCGCTGTACGCGGCGCTTAATGACCTGAACACCCCGGATCGGAAGATCATCACTGCCGAGGACCCCGTTGAGTACTACCTGCCGGGGATCAACCAGGTGGAGATCCGGCACGAGATCGGGCTGGACTTCGCCCGGGTGATTCGTGCGATGTTGCGGCAGGCCCCGAACGTGATCTTGGTTGGTGAGATGCGCGACATCGAGACAGCGCAGATGGGGATTCAGGCATCTTTGACAGGACACTTAGTTTTCAGTACACTGCACACGAACGATGCGCCCAGCGCTATTACACGTTTGATCGACATGGGCGTACCCGCCTATCTGGTGGCAAGCAGCGTCATCGCGGTCATGGCCCAGCGGCTAGTCCGCGTGGTCTGCCAGAAATGCAAGCAGCCGTACCACCCAAGCGAGGCTGCACTTCGGGCGGCTGGCATCACCCCCGAGATGCAGGCCACCGCAACCTTCGTCAGAGGCCGGGGCTGCAACGCCTGCAACGGCAGCGGATACCGGGGGCGCATCGGTATCTTCGAACTGATGCTCATGTCGCCCAAAATCCGCGAACTGACGTTCAACGAAGCCCCAACGGTCCAGATTCGCCGGGCTGCCGTGAGCGAAGGCATGAAAACCCTCTATATGGATGGCCTCCAAAAGGTCTGCCGTGGCATCACCACCCTGGAGGAGGTCGTCCGCACCGCCAAGCCCACCGACGAAGACTGAAAGGAGGTGTGGATTACCCTTTTGCTGGGGCATGGATACACCAGTGGGAACTTGCCTGGCCGTCGTCGGTTGCCCTCAATGCCGAAATAGGGGTTTGCCGGAGCGGAAACGGGCAATGCGTCCCAGGTCGTGTGCCCCGCATGAAAACGCGAAAAGTCACCTTGGCCGGCCCGCTTGCTTGAGCGGTAGCCGGCCAGAGCGAATAATCGTGGTGCGGCTAGGAAGGCCGCACCGGCGGTCGCCTTGACATGGCATTCCCCGGGAGAACGCCAGCTATGGCCACCATCCTTATCGACAAACTTCTGGAAACGGTCGTCCAGCGCAAGGCAAGCGACCTGCACATTACTACCGGGCAACCCCCGGTAGTGCGGATCGATGGCCGGCTGCATCGCCTGGAAACCAAAGTCCTCGAACCCGAGGACACCGTCGCCCTGATGAAAAGCATCACCCCGGAGCGTTGCCAGCAGGAACTCCAGGAGGTGGGGGGCACGGACTTCGGGTTCGCTTTCCACGACGTGGCCCGGTTCCGCGTTTCGGTATTCAAGCAGCGCGGGCATGTGGCCATGGTGCTCCGGCAGATTCCCAACAAGCTGCTGGGGTTCAAGGAATTGGGCACGCCGGAGGTGTTTGCCAAGCTCATCATGCGGCCTAGGGGCCTGATTCTGGTGACCGGCCCCACCGGCTCCGGCAAGACCACCACCCTGGCCGCCGCCATCGATTACATCAACGAGAACATCGACCACCATATCATCACTATCGAAGACCCGATCGAGTTCTACCACAAGCACAAGAAGTCGCAGATCAACCAGCGCGAGATCGGGGTCGATGTGCCATCGTTTGCCGAGGCGATCCGCCGGGCATTGCGCCAGGACCCGGACGTGATCCTGGTGGGCG
>JBBIQF010000359.1:0-6808 GCA_037442445.1 Planctomycetaceae bacterium | reverse complement strand
TAGGAGTTTCAGGCGATGTCCCGATCCAGCCGACGAGAGTTCCTGCACGATTCGATACTCGCCGCGGCCGTGGCTGCGGCTTTTCCGGCCGGCAGCCTCCTGGCCGCCGAGCGCAAGAAAAAGGCCAAGCCGAAGAAGAGCCCGAACGAGCGGCTCCAGGTCGCGGTGGTGGGGGTGGGGGGCCGCGGGGCCGACCACATCGCCGAATTCCTGCGTAATCCCTACACCGAGATCGCCTACATCGTCGATGCCGACGCCAAGATCGCTCATCGCCGGGGCGAGGCCGTGGCCAAGGAACAAGGCCGGCCGCCCAAAGTGGTCCAGGACCTCCGGCACGCTCTGGACGACAAGTCGGTGGACATCGTTTCCACCGCCACGCCCAACCACTGGCACGCCTTGTGCGCCATCTGGGCCATGCAGGCCGGCAAGGACGTGTACGTGGAAAAGCCGGTCAGCCACAACGTGAGCGAGGGGCGGCGGATGGTCGAGGCGGCCCGCAAATACCAGCGCATCTGCCAGACCGGCACCCAATGCCGCTCCATGAAAGGCACCATCGACGCCGTGGCCTACGTGCGGGCAGGCAAGATCGGCGAGGTCAAATTGGCCCGCGGCCTGTGCTACAAGCGCCGCGGCTCGATCGGCCCCAAGGGCAACTACCCCGTGCCCCCCGAGGTCGATTACAACCTCTGGTGCGGGCCGGCACGCATGTTGCCCCTGACCCGGCCACGCTTCCATTACGACTGGCACTGGCAGCGCGAGTGGGGCAACGGCGATATGGGCAATCAGGGCCCCCACCAGATGGATATCGCCCGCTGGGGCCTGGGCGTGGACCGCCTGGCCGATTCGGTCATCGCCTACGGCGGCCGGCTGGGATACGAAGACGCCGGCGACGTGGCCAATACCGAGGTGGGAATCTTCGAGTTCGGCGACAAGACGCTGGTGTTCGAGGTCCGCGGCCTGGAGACCGACGCGCTGCGCGGGGCCAAGATCGGCGTCATCTTCTACGGTTCAGAAGGCTACGTGGTGCTGACCACCTACACGTCGGGAGCCGCCTTCGATCCCCAGGGCAAGCTGGTGCAGAAGTTCGAAGGGGGCGGCGACCACTTCGGCAACTTCGTCGATGCGGTGCGGGCCCGCGACCCCAAGCTCTTGCGGGCCGATATCCTCGAGGGGCACCTCTCCTGCGCGTTGAGCCACCTGGCCAATGTGTCGTACTATCTGGGCAAGCCCACCCCGCTCGAGGAAATCCGCAAGACCCTGGCCGCACTCAAAACGCACGAAAACGCCCTGGAATGCCTGGAGCGGACGTGCCAGCACCTGGCCGCCAACCAGGTGGATCTGGCCAAGACCCCCATGAGTCTGGGGCCCATGCTGCGGATCGATCCGCAGGCCGAAACCATCCCGGGCAACGAGGCGGCCTGCGCCCTGTTGACCCGGCCGTACCGGGCACCGTTCGTCGTGCCCAAGGCGGGTGAGGTATGAGCAGGCCGGTTGTGCTCCTTTCGGTGCCGGGGCTCCGCGAGCGGGACGTGGCCGCCATGCCCCACCTGCGCGAGCTGACCGCTGGCGGCGAGATCGCGGAGCTGGTGCCCAGCTTCCCCTGCGTCACCTGCCCCGTGCAGGCCAATATGACCACCGGCGTGTTGCCCGATGCCCACGGGGTGGTGGCCAACGGCTTCTATTGGCGCGACACGCACCAGGTGGAGATGTGGACCTCGCCCAACGAGTGCATCGAAAAGCCCCAACTGTGGGACCTGCTTGCGCACCGGCAGCCGGCGGTCCGCTCGGCGGTGTGGTTCCCCCTGCACAGCAAAGGGTGCGAGGCCGATTTCGTCTGCACGCCCGCCCCCATCCATAACCCCGATGGCTCGGAATCGCTGTGGTGCTACACCCGGCCGGTGGACCTCTATGGCACGCTCCACCAGCGCTTGGGCCACTTCCCGCTCCAGCACTTTTGGGGCCCGCTGGCCGATGTGCGTTCGAGCGTGTGGATCGTGGAGTCGGCCATTTACGCGGCGGCCACGTGGAAGCCGGAGTTCTTCTACATCTACCTGCCCCACTTGGACTATGCCGCCCAGCGCACCGGGCCGGATAGCCCCCAGGCACAGCAATCGGTGGTGGAACTGGACCGGCTGATCGGCCGCCTGGGCCGCGAGTTCGCCGCCGCCTACGGCACACGCCTTTGTGGCTGGTAGCCGGCGAGTACGCCATCACCCCCGTGCACCACGTCACCTACCCCAACCGCGTGCTCCGCGAGGCCGGCCTCTTGGCCGTCCGCCAGACCGACCAGGGCGAGGAACTGGACCTGGTGGCCAGCCAGGCCTTCGCGCTGGTGGATCACCAGTTCTCGCACGTGTTTGTGCGGGATGGCCAGCCCTCGACCGTGGACCGCGTCGTAGAGATCTTCCGCCACCACGAAGGCATTGCCGAGGTGCTTTGGGGCGAGGCGTTGGCCCAGTGGCACCTGGCCCACCCCCGCAGCGGCGAGGTGGTGCTGCTCTCCACCCCCGAGAGCTGGCAGGCCTATTACTGGTGGTTCTCCGACGACCAGGCGCCGGCCTTTGCCCGGCGCGTGGATATCCACCGCAAGCCCGGCTACGACCCGGTGGAACTGTTTTTCGATTCCAAGACCAAGGGCATCCCGCTGGATGCCACGCTGGTCAAAGGTTCGCACGGGGCCCCTGCCCGCGATCCCAGCCAGCGAACCGTGCTCGTGGCCTCGCAGCCGGGGTTATTCCCCGCCGAAATGCTGTCCGATACCGACGTGTTCCAGATCGTGTGGAACCAGTTTTGAGGCGTGGGGCGCCCGTGGCCGGTCCCACCGGGCCCTGACGGAGCCGGCTCTAGGATAACACCGGGCCCTGACGGGCCCGGCTCTTCGGTTGCACCGGGCCCTGACGGGCCCGGCTCCGAGGCGCGGCGGAGCCGCTGGCGCCGGCTCTTCGGTCCAGGCCCCGCCTACCGCTGCACCCGGGCCGAGCCCCCCCGGGCAAATGCCTCCACCTCGGGCAGCCGGGCCATGGTCACATCGCCGGGGAACGTGGTCAACAAGGCCCCGTGGGCCCATCCCAGGCGCAGCGCTTCCTCCGGGCTGCGCCCCGCGATCAGCCCGTAGATCAGCCCCGCCGCAAAGCCGTCGCCGCCGCCGATGCGGTCCAGGACATCCAACTGGCAGGTGGGGCTGACGTACCGCTGGCCGTCCATCCATAGCACCGCCGCCCAATCGTGCCGGTTGGCCGAGTGCACCTGCCGGAGCGTGGTGGCCACCATCTTCACGTTGGGGAATTGCTCGACCACCCGGGCGATCAGGGCAAAAAAGCTCTCCGGGTCCAAAGCCGAAGTGCTGGCCGCCTCTGGCCCTTCGATGCCCAGGCCCAATTGCAAATCCTCCTCGTTGCCGAACAGGGCATCGACGTGGCTGACGATCCGCCGCAGCACGTTCTGGGCCCGCTGGCGGCCCCCGATGGGCGCCCACAGCTTCGCCCGATAGTTGAGGTCGAACGAGTTGATCGTTCCGAACCGCCGGGCCGCCTGCATCCCCTCGATAATCAGTTCCGACGTGGTCTCCGAAAGCGCAGCAAAGATGCCGCCGGAATGGAACCACCGCACGCCCCGGCCGAAGATCTCGTCCCAGGCGAAATCGCCCGGCTTGAGCAAAGCCCCCGCCTCGTTCGAGCGATTGTAGAACACCACCGGCGGGCGGACCCCGTAGCCGCGGTCGCTATACACCGTGGCGATGTTGGGGCCCCGCACGCCGTCGTGGTCGAACCACTTGTAGAACGGCTTGACGCCCATCTCCTGCACGCGGGCCTGCACCAGCTCGCCAATGCCATAGCGCACCATAGCCGTGGCGATGCCCGTCCGCAGCCCGAAGCAGTCGGCCAGATTGGCCGCCACGTTGTACTCGCCGCCCGAGACGTGAATCTCCACCGAGCGGGCCTTGCGAAACGGCACCACCCCCGGATCGAGCCGATGCACCAGCGCACCGAGGGCCAAAAAGTCCAGTTCGCATGCGTCTTGACGGATTCCGAGTCCTGCCATCGTCGCGTTCCCTGAAGCACTGCCCGTACCGCGCCCCTTGCCAGGCCCGGGCACGAGACCCATGCCCATGCCGGCCTGAGGGTATAACAACCGGCCAAGGCAGTGTCAACGAGTGCCGCGGTACCTGGAAGGAGGCGGTCCATCGCGCCGCGCCGCTCGTCCCCGGAGGCGCTCGGGACCCTGGGCCGCGCGAACAAGCCAAGCCCGGGCCGGCCAGGGCCGGGCGGTGTCTGGCGGGGGCGCTGGTGCCGATAAGCGCCCCGCAGGGCCGCCTACTGCAGGGACGCCCGTTTACGGGCGTTTGCCGCGCAAGCGGCCTTTAGGCCCGGCGTTTACGCCGGGTTGGAGCCGCCCGTTGGGGTGTACTCCTGACCTTACGGCGTGCCTTGTCAGGCCCGTTTACGGGCCTCCTGCGTTCCTCGGCGTGTAGTGCGCTAGCCTTCGCGCCGCGGTTATTGCACACAAGACCGCAAAGACCAGAAAAACCCCCTGAAGGGGGCTGACGTGGGACAAGAGAAAATCGGTACCCCCCATGCCCGCACCCGGCCTGAAGGCCGGGCCTACGGGCCGCCTACCGGCGGCAAGGCCCGCGGCGGGCCTGTTTCAGATGAGCCCCCGTTTGCGCCTGCCGCCGGAGGTTGAAGCCAGCGCTGCGGGGGTGAACCCGGCGGCGCGTTGCTGGCCCAAGTGGCTGTGCCGGGTGGCCGGCTCGTCGAGGCACACATCGGCCAGGCGGGCGCCGCCCGATAGCGCCCACCGCGCCAAGGCCAGCAGGGGGAAATACACCGGGTAATAGTGATACCGGAGATAAAACACCTGCGGAAACCCCGTGCCCGTGAACGCGGTCTCCTCCCAGGTACCATCGGGTCTTTGGGTCTCCAGCAAAAAGCGGATGCCGCGGGTGACGGCCGGGTGGCTGGCCCGTCCCGCGGCCAAGAGGCCCATCAAGGCCCAAGCCGTTTGCGAAGCGGTGGGTTCGCCTTGGCCGCGGAGCCGGGCATCGGCATAGCTTGCGGGCGACTCGCCCCAGCCGCCACACGGCTGCTGGACGGCCAGGAGCCAATTGGCGCCGGCGGCGACGGCCGGGTCGTCGGCCGGCAGGCCCACCGCCGAAAGCCCCACCAGCGCCTGCCACGTGCCGTAGATGTGATTGACGCCCCAGCGGCCGAACCAACTCCCATCCGGCTCTTGGGTGCGGCGGAGGAAGGCCACGGCCCGATCCACCGCCGGATCGCCCAGCCGGCGCCCCAGGGTGCCCAGGGCTTCCAGCACCCGGCCGGTGATGTCGGGCGTGCTGGGGTCGATCATGGCGTTGTGGTCGGCGAACGGCACATGGCAGAGGAACTGCCGATTGTTGTTGCGGTCGAAGGCCCCCCAACCGCCGTCGTCGTTTTGCATGGCCAGCATCCAGTTCAGGCCGCGATCGACGGCCTGCAGCGCGCGCTCCAGCAGGTCGCACGGTGGGGGCAGGGGTTCGGCGGCGCCCGAGTCCGGGGCCGGGGTGAGGCGGAGCGGATGGGCCGGCAAGCGGTCGCGCCTGGCCCGCGCCTGCCCGGCCGAAACACCCCGGGGGGCGAACAACTCGCCGATGGCCATCAGCACCATGGCCGTGTCGTCCACGTCCGGGTAAAAGTCGTTATGGAACTCGAAGCACCATCCGCCGGGTTCGGCGGGCACGGTGGCCGACCAGTCGCCCGGCCGCGTGATCTGCCGCTTGACCAGCCAGTCGATCGCGCGGAGCACGGCAGGCTGATCAGCCCCCAGGCCGGCGGCTGCCAACGCCCGCACCGCAATGGCCGTGTCCCAAACGGGCGACTTGCACGGCTGCACGCGTGCCGGCCCGTCGGACGACTCGCTAAGCACCAGGTCTTCGAGTTGCCTGCGGCAGTATTGGACCGGGGGGCTGTCGTCCGGGTATCCCAAGGCCCGCAGCGCTACCAGGCTCCAGACGATGGGCGGATAGATAGCCCCCAGGCCGTCGCTTGCGTCGAAGCGCTGGAGCATCCACGCTTGGGCCGCCGCAAGGGCCCGCTTGCGCAGCGGCACGAGCCCCATGCGCTGGCAAGCGTGCAACAGCCGGTCCACCAGGCGGAAGAAGCGATCCCAGCCGGCCGCCTTCTGCCCTGCCAGGCCCGGCGCACGCAAGGGCGGCCAGCGGTCCGGGTGGTCCAGAAACAGCTCGCGGATGCCCAGGGCCGGATCCACCCGGCGCACCGGCTGCAATGCCGAGACGATCGAAAGCGGCACCACGATCGTCCGCGACCAACTGCTCATGGCCCACAGGCTGACCGGGAACCACCGGGGCAACAAGACCACCTCGGGGGGCACCGCGGGGCACTGCCGATAGGGAATCTGGCCCAGCATGGCCAGGAAAAATCGGGTGTAGCTGTTCACGGCATCGGCCCCGCCGTGTGCCAGGATGGCCCGGCGTGCGCGGTGCATGGGTTCGCTGGCCACGTCGTGGCCGGTCAGCTTCAGCGCGAAGTACGCCTTGACGCTGCCGCTGATTTCGACCCCCCCGCCCGGATACATCGCCCAGCCGCCGTCGGGAAGCTGCTTTTCCAAAAGGTATCGGGCGCAGCGGCGGGCCAAGTCCGACCGTTCTTCGCCTAGAAAGGCCAACAGGAGGATCGTTTCGCTTTCGAGAATCGTGTCCCCCTCGAGTTCGCCCACCCAATAGCCCTCGGGATGCTGTTGCGCCAGGAGCCACTGCCCGGTGCGGCGAACCGCCCGCCGCCACCGGCTTGCTAGCGACGTGTCTGGCCCG
>JBBIQF010000358.1:238-6820 GCA_037442445.1 Planctomycetaceae bacterium | reverse complement strand
CCTGCCGCCAGGCCCGCTCTCCCTTGAGCCTCCTCTTGGTCGAGCTGGTGGGCTCGGAAGAGTTGACGTGCGCCTGGGGGCGGGAGGGCTTTGGCCGGGTCATGCACCTGTTGGAGTCGGCCTGTGCCGGCCTGGAGCATCCGCGAGCCATCCTCTTGCCCATGCGAGAGGCCGGGTTTGCCCTCATCTTGCCCGATTGCGACCGCCGGCTGGCCGTCGAACTGGGGCACCAGGTGCTCGAAACGATGCGCCGGGCAATGGCCAAGTGGGCAGAACCCGGGGGCATGATGCCCGCCATCGCTGCCGGGGTGGCCAGTGTGGCCATGCCTCCCAAAAACTTCCCCGCCCCGGACCTCTGGAACGCTGCCCAGCGGTGCCTCAACGGTTCGCGGGCCTGCGGCGGCGGGGTGGTCAAGAGCATCGAAATATACTGATCGCGTCCGCTGGCGCTGGCCGGCCGCACCCAAGCCGAGCCGGCTGAGTCCCGCTTGATGTCGGCCGTTGGCCAATCGCTGGCGGCCAAGCCCGGGTGCATACTAGAATTGCAGAGTGCGGTACGCCCCGGGATGTCCCCGCGGGCGGGGGGTGGCCTGTTGGACGCTCGGAACGTGGATCCCATCCTTTTCTCCATCGCCTGTCCCACGTGCCAGCGGATGTTGGCCGTCCGCGATGAGGCGGCCATCGGGGCTATCCTGCCCTGCGGCCGGTGCGGAAGCATGGTCCACGTGGTGCCCCCGGCCGGCTGGAAACGGCAAGCCCCGGCCCCGGCTCCAGCCCCGGCCGTTTCGGAATCGGAGAGAAGCCAGCCACCGAGTTCCGCTGCGGATCGAGCGGCAGCAGGGGGGCCTTCCGCGGCCGCCGAAGGTGCCGCTGCGCCTGCCAACTTTCCGGCGGCCGCGGTGCCTGCAAGCGAAAGCCCGGCGATTCCCGGGCCGCCACCGGTGGTGCAGCCAGCCGGCCCCCAAGGCGGAGCACCAACCCGTGCCGCGGCGGGCGGGGTGGCCCAGGCATCGGCTTTGGCCTGGGGCACCAAAAGTGCCATCTTGGGGGCAGCCACGCTGGCGGTCCTGGTTTGCGGGGCAGCGGTCGCGCTCTATTGGGGGCAGCACCCTGCGGACCCCGAATTGGTTTCGGACGCCGCGACTGTGATGCCATCGGACCAAGGCGAACCTGCTTTGGCCGGCAGCACTCCGGCGCCGTCACCCCCGCCAACGAAAAACCGCCGCTGGCTGCCGGCCCAAACCCGCTGCGTGGTCGGGCTGCGCCTGGCGGAGTTGCAGCAATACGGATGGGCCGATCGGCTGTGGCAAGCGGCCCAGCCGGTATGGGGTGCCACGGCAGGCCGGCTCCTCCAAGCGTTTAACCTCCGCCCCGAGGAGGTGCGGCAGCTTACCTGGGCGGTCGCCGATTTGTCCGCCTGGCAGGCGCAGGCCGTGGTGCTCATCGAACTGGAAGCCGAAGGCGCCGCTGCCCGCTTTGGCGAGGCGGGCCAACCCAGCACGCTCCAGGCCGGCGGGCTGGCGTGGCGCCAGCTTGCCGATAGCCCCTGGCCGCATCCGTTCGCCCTGCTCGATGGGCGAACGTTGATCACCGGCACGCCCGCATTGCTGGCCGAGTTCTCCGGCGAGAGTTCACCGCCTTTGGCCAGCAAGGCCCTCGGCCGCCTGCTAGAGGTCGCGGCGTGGGACGGGCATTTCGTGCTGTTGGATCTGGAAGCGGCCCGGCAGGCGGGCTGGACGCGCCCGGCCCGATGGCTGGATGTGTGGCCCGCCGGGCGCGACGCCTGGCACACCCTTTGGGACCTCCCGCTAGGGATTGGCGTTGCGGTGCAGCCGGAGCAATCGCCCGAAGGGACGGCCGTGGCCGTGTGCCAGGGGTTGTCTGCGGCGGAAAAGGTCCGCCAGGCGGTCGAGCAGCTCTTGCCGGCCGCGTGTTCTGCGCTGGGCGGCCTGGCCAGCGGCATCCCTGCCCATGTGCGCGCCGGCCGGTTGCCCGCCGCGCTGGCCGACCGCTACGAGGCCTTCCTCCAGCAGTGCCAGTCGGCATTGCGGGCCGCCCGCTGCGAGGTGGCCGACGCCGATGTCTTCGTCCGGCTCGAAAGCCAGCCGCAGGTGGCCCGCTTGGCCGAGGGGGCCCTGGAGTGTCCGGCAGCGATTGTTGCCGACTGGCTGGCCGCGGGCTTAGCCATCGACGAGGCCAACCACGTGCGCTTACTGGGGGGCCTGCGAGCGCATGCAAAGGCCGAAGGCCGGTTTCCTCCAGGCGCCGGAGGAGGCACCCTTTTGCCCCCCTCCACGCGCTTGAGCTGGATCGCCCTTGCCCTGCCGTACCTGGATCGGCGCGATTGGCGCCGGGAACTCGATCCGGCCTATTCGTGGAACAGCCCGCATAACCGGCCGGTCAGCCAGCGGCGCCTGGAGATCGTCATCAACCCGCTCATTCCCGAACAGACCACCGTGGCCGGCTTCCCGGTAACCCACTATGTGGGCGTGGCGGGAGTCGGTGCCGGGGCGGGCGAGTTGCCGGCCAGCGACCCGAAAGCCGGGATGTTCGGTTTTTCGCGGAGCACCCGGCCCGAAGACCTCCCCCGCGGGGCCGCCAATACGCTGGCCACCCTGGGGGTCATGCGCGATTTAGGCCCTTGGGCTGCCGGCGGCCACGCCACGGTGCGCGCCTTGACGCAGCGCCCGTATGTAAACGGCCCGGATGGCTTCGGCAGCGGCCAGCCCCACGGCATGCTCGCCGGCATGGCCGATGGTTCGGTGCGATTCATCTCCAAGGAGACCGATCCGGCCGTGCTCGAACAACTGGCCACGCTGCATGGCCCAGGACCAGGCCAGCTTGCGAGCAGCGATACTTCGCACCCCCTCGGGGCCGGCAGCAAGCCGGCCAAAGCCGAGACGGATCGCGGCCCTGCGCCTGCCGGCCCGACTGGCTCGGCGTCCGAACTGCCTGGGCTGTTCGCTGGCCATGCCGGCCAGCGCCAACCCGCCGCTGGTGCGCCGCCCGACGCCGCGGCCGGCGATCCCCCCGGCCCGCAGGCCCTGCCCGAGAAGCCCCCGGGCGAGCCGGCCGCGCTGCCTGCCGAACCCGAAGACCAAAAGCCCCCGTTGGATATCGAAGCCCGACTGGCCGACATGGTCCCAGGCATCCGTTTCAACGCCACTCCGTTGATCGTGGCCCTGCGGCTGTGGAGCCAGCTTTCGACCATCCCCGTGGCCTTCGACTTCGAGGGTTTGAGCCTGGCCGGGGCCACCCTTCAAGACCCGATTACACTGGAGTTGAGCGATGCCTCGCTGGGCGAGGTGCTCAAGGCCGTGCTGGCCACCCGGCGTCTGGATTTCGTGGTGCAGAAAGACCACCTGTTGGTAACCAGCCCGGCCGCCGACCGCGCACAACTCCGCACAGAAACCTATCCGGTGAGCGACCTGGTTTCAGGCCCGGCCGGGGTGAAAGAACTGGCCGAGCGAATCCGCCACCTGGTGGCCCCGGAGACGTGGCGCGAGGCAGGGGGGCCGGGCACTCTAACCGTGCGCCCCACCGGCCTGGAGGTAACGCAAAGCGCCGTGGTCCATCATCAGATCCGCACGTTTTTGGCCAAGCTGCGGGCGGCTCGGACCCGGCCTCCCGAGGCGGCCCGGCAGGTGCTGGCCACGCGCTACGATCTGGTCCGCGCCCGCCTCCGCCAGCCAGTAACCTCCAATTTCATCCGGCCCGAGCCCTGGCCGCGAATCCTGGCCGACCTGGAACAGGTCAGCCGGACGACCATCGTGGTCGATTGGGGGGCGGTTTTCGCGGCAGGGATTCGGCCCGACGCCCCGGCCACGGTACGGGCCCATCAAGAGCCGCTCTCCGAAGCCCTGGTCTCGCTCCTCCCACCCCTGGGCCTTACCTACCGCATCGCCGCTCCCGAGGTGCTCGAGGTCACCACGCGAAAGGCCGTGGCCGCCCGCTTGGAATTGGAGTTCTACCCGGTCCGCGACCTCGTCCCTCCGGGGGACACGGGAGAGTCGCTGGCCAACCGCATCAAAGCCCAGATCGCCCCGGAGTCGTGGAGCGAGGCAGGCGGCCCGGGAGTCATCGTGTTCGATCCCCCCTCGGCTTGCCTCATGGTGCTGCAATCGCAGCATGCGCAAGTGCGGATCCAGTTGCTCTTGGCCCGATGGCTGGCCGAGGCCCGCCAACCTTCGCCGCCGGCCACGCCGGCAGCTTCAGACCGCTAAACGCGTCTGTGCCCCGGCCACGGCGCAAAGGCCCGACAAGCCAGGCCCGTCATGGCCCGCTGGGCCTAGCCCTTACTTACGCCCGTTTACGGGCGTTAGCCGCCGGTAGCGGCCGCAGGGGCAATCCGGACGCCTCTGACCCCGGTGGGGCTCCCCGCTCCCACGCCCGTTTACGGGCGTTAGCCGCCGCAGGCGGCCCGTAGGCCCGGCGTTTACGCCGGGTCGGCTGGGCCCTGGCAAGAAGTTGTCCAACCTATCAAGCCCCCTCCGTCAGGCCCGTTTACGGGCCTCCTTGCTTGCCATCACCTGCCGTGCCGCAGTTGGCGGACCCGCTGTTCGAGGGCCGAAAGAACGGCCTCGTCGCTGGGGTTGGGCGACTCTAGCGCTGGGCGCAGCGGAATGGGCACATCGTCCATCCGGTACACCGTGCCGCCAGTGTGGATGCCATACACCGCCGGTGCAAAGGCCACGGCCGCCTGCCGGGTGGTCGGCGTCTCTTGGGGATCCAGCGCAATGTACGGGATGCGGGCCAGGTGCCGCCGGGCCGGCTCGCTGAAATTGCTCATCGGGTCGGCCGACACGATCAGCGCCGCATCGGCTTCGCCCCGGGCCAGGATGTCGGCCGCCGTGTACTCGCCCGGGTTGAACCGCGGATACCCCCGGCTGAAGTTCACCCCGAAGGGATACCCCGTGGTCCACGCGACCACGTTGTCCGCCCCCGTGACGTTGCCGTGCCCGCGTACCGGTTTGGCCACAAACCGGGTCCACTGGTTCAGATCGCGTGCCAGGGCCAGCAGGGCTTCGCTGTTGAGATGCTTGCCCCGCGTCATGGTCAGCCCCATGCCGAAAAACAGCACCCCGAAGCGGGCCTGTTTCATGCGCTGGGCCAGTTGTTGCCAGGTGTCCAGGGGAACACCCGTCTGGGCTTCGACACACGCGGCATCCAGCGTCACGCCTTTGACCAGTGCGCGCAGGGTCCACAGGGCCTCGAAATCGCGCCGCGGGGCGATGCGGATGAACAGGTCGGCCGCCGCCGCGCTTTTGGTCCGGCGCACGTCCACCACCACGCAGAAGCGGTCCTTGCGCCCCCGCGGCACGAACAACCCCCGCGGCATCAACGTGTAGCGGGTGAAGTGGCGGGGATGGCTCTCGGCCGGGTTGCCGCCCCAGTAGATCACCAGGTCGGCCCGGTGGCGAATCTCGCCCAGCGTGGCCGTCACCTCCCCCACCGACTGAAAAGCCATCCCCGACGGGCCGTGGCAAACGCTGGTGGTGGTATCCACGGTGCCGCCCAGCCAGTCGGCGATGGCCACCGCCTTCCGCTGGGCCTCGCAGGTGGTATCGCTCAAGCCGTACACCAGGGGATAGCGGGCCTGCACCAGGATACGGGCGGCCCGTTCGATCCCCTCTTCCACCGGCGCAGGCTGGCCGTCGATCAGGCACGCCGGACGGTGCGCGGCCGCATGGCTGAGGAACCATGCCTTGCCCAGCACGCAGGCGTTGCGGGCCTCGACAATGCGATCGCCCTGGA
This sequence comes from Planctomycetaceae bacterium, assembly GCA_037442445.1. Classification (GTDB taxonomy): domain Bacteria; phylum Planctomycetota; class Planctomycetia; order Pirellulales; family Thermoguttaceae; genus JANLFZ01. The sequence goes on along the minus strand of JBBIQF010000358.1, from coordinate 1,066 downwards.
CCACCAGCTCGATATCGTCGCACACGCAGCCGCAAAACGTGCAGGCCGCATCGGCCACCACCGTGCGCTCGGCGCAAGACGCCTGCTGTTGCTCAGCCGCCGTCACCCCAGTTTCTCCACCGTCACGTCCAGGCCCTTGCTATCGGGCATGCCCGAACCATGCGTATCGGCCCCCATCAGCCGGCTGGAAACATCGCCATACGCGATAAACAGCACCCCGGGCGGCAATTCGCCGGGGCGAGCGGCGGCCACCACCGCTTCGGCTTGGCCCGCCGCACTGGCAAGCCGTACCCGGTCGCCCGGGCGCAGCCCTAACCGCTCCAGGTCCTCCGGGGCCATCTGAAGCCGCGTGGTCTCTGCCGTGTAGGTCTCGCCGGCCTTGCCCTCACTGATCCCGCATCCCTGGGCCGCCGTGCGCCCGGCAATGAGCACGAAGGTCGGGCGAACCGCAGTGGCGCGGTTGATCGGCTGGCTCAAAAAGTCGTCTGCCATCTTCTACCGTTTCGCCGAGAATGCGAGGAACCTCGCCAGGCTGGTCAAGATGCCGCCAATTCGCCGCTCTCCGATCCCGGCAACCGCTTGGCGTTATCCAGCCAAGCCTAGCCGAACAAATCGTCATGCAAGGCTTGTAATTTGAAAACCAACATTGGGGGCATCCTCTGGCTCATCTCTCGCGTGAACCGGACGTGGACATGATCGGTGTGCGGGTTGCCGCCGCGGTATTTTCTAGGAGCGCCAGGCACGTTTATCTTCGATTCCCATTTCATCCCGTTCCAAATGACATGCTCCACTCCGAGCTCCTCGGCGTTCCACATAAACATCTCAAAG
>JBBIQF010000358.1:0-228 GCA_037442445.1 Planctomycetaceae bacterium | reverse complement strand
CCAACCTTCCTCTCGTTTGGTATCATCGCGCGCACATAGATATCCGCCGCCAAACCATATTCATGCCCGCCTCCAATGGACGCGGGATTATAGCCTCCCACGAGTCCGGCGGGGCGCCATTTCGGTAGCTCGGCAAATATGCGGGGAAACCAGTAACTGAGATGCCGAACGATGGGCTGGGTATCTTCTTTTCTCAATCCCTTCCAGTTCAAAGCGCACATCGTATCA
>JBBIQF010000357.1:3595-6831 GCA_037442445.1 Planctomycetaceae bacterium | reverse complement strand
CGCGATGTACATGCTGGTGCCAAACGACCCCCACGTCGAGTTCATCGACGTGGCCACCGGCAACGCCCTGCCCCACCACTGGGTCCGCGGAGGCTGCCAATACGGCGTCATTCCCTGCAATGGCTTGCTGTACGCCCCGCCGCATTCGTGTGCGTGCTTCATCACGGCCAAACTGAACGGCTACGTGTGCCTGTCGCCCAAACCGGCCGGTCCCCCCGAGGTCCTGGCAACCCAGAAGCCCGCGGCACCCGAAGCGGCTGCCCCGGAGACCCCGGCGGCCGGCACCGCCGATCGCCTGGAGCGCGGGCTAGCCTACGGCGCCGCCGATTCCTCGGAGCCCGCCAGCGGCGATTGGCCCACGTACCGGCATGACTCCGCCCGTACCGGCCGCGCAAGCTGCGAAGTCCCCGCTCAGCTCAAGCCGGCCTGGCGCACAAAACTGGGCGGACGCCTCAGCCCGCCGGTCATCGCCCAAGGCAAAGTGCTGGTGGCCCAGATCGACCGCCACACCGTGCACGCCCTGGATGCTGCGTCGGGCCAGCCGCAGTGGAGCTTTACCGCGGGCGGCCGCATCGATTCGCCCCCCACCGTGTGGCAGGGCCGGGTGCTGTTCGGCTCGGCCGACGGCTGGGTGTACTGCCTCCGCCTCAGCGATGGGGCCTTGGCCTGGCGGTGGCGGGCGGCCCCGTTGGATCGCCGCATCGTGGCCTATGGCCAGCTCGAATCGGCCTGGCCTGTGCCCGGCAACGTGCTCGTGCAGCACGGCATTGCTTGCTTCGCGGCTGGGCGGTCCTCGTATTTGGACGGGGGCATCCGGCTGTGCGGGTTGGATGCCGCGACAGGCCGCCTCCGCTTTGAAACCGTGATCGACCATCGCGACCCCAAGACCGGTGTGCAGCGCAACGACGCCATCCAGGGCACCAACATGCCCGGCGCCCTGCCCGATGTGCTTTCCTGCGATGGCACGTCGCTGTATCTACGGCACTTGCGGTTCGACTTGGAAGGGCGCGAACAGGCCCCTGCCCCGCACTTGTTCAGCCCCGCCGGCTTCCTGGACGACGCCTGGTGGCATCGGACTTATTGGCTGGTGGGCCAAAGCATGGGGACCAACTACGGCGGCTGGCCTGTGGTCGGCAGCCGCGTGCCGGCTGGGCGCCTTCTGGTGCTCGATGACTCGACGGTGTACGGCTTTGGGCGGAACCAGTACTCGCATACCGGGTCGCACGTGGGGATCGATGCCGAGACGATCTTCCACTTCAACTTGCTGCGTTACAACCCCCGGGTGACGTACTACCAGGCCTTCGCGATGAGGTATGATCCTGCGGCCGAGCCGAAGCTGGGGTCGGCCAAGCCGGGCACCAAGCCGGCCGGCAAGCCGGGTGCCAAACCTCCCGGCCAAGCCGCGCCGAAGGCCCAACGCGCTGCCGAGGGGGCCGACGGGGCCAAGAAGCCGGCCGCAGCCCCCAAAGGCAAACCCCAGCCGGGCAAGGCCGGGCAGACCAAAGCCCAGCCGGGCAAGCCCAAGGCCAAGCCGGCCGCCGAAGGGCCCCCACCCAAGCCCTACCGCTGGAACCGGCAACTGCCTGTGCTGGCCCGGGCGATGATCCTGGCCGGCCAGCGCCTCTTCCTGGCCGGGCCGCCCGACATCTTCCACGCCCGTGACCCTGTGGTAGCCATCGAAGGGCGGTCGGCGGGCACGCTGTTGATTCTGTCGCCGGCCGATGGGAGCACCCTGGCCGAATACCCCTTGGAAAGCCCGCCGGTGTTCGACGGCCTGGCAGCCGCCCAGGGCGCCCTGTACCTGGCCAACACCCGGGGAGAGGTGTTGTGCTTGCGCGGAGCGTCGCCGTAGGCGAGCCGGTTGCCGGGCGCGTGGCCTTGAATCGCTAGGGCGGTTGCTTGCAACCACGCTACGCTCTTGCCCGGCCTCCGTCGGCATTCGCCGCTCGGCCTTCACCATTCGTCATTCGACATTCGTCATTCGAAATTGCCCCCACGCGTCGGGCCGCAACCCGCCCTTACGGCTTGCCCCCGGGAGATGCCGGCCCGAATGCTGGCCGGAAGGCCACCGGCCGATAGAATCCGTTTAGGCTCCCCGGATCCACCGACGATGGCAGGCGGTACACCCGGCGTGCCGGGCGGCCGTTGGATGCCGGCTTATGGGCATCGCGTTTCCATGACCCCTATTCTCGAGCAAACCCCGGAGCAATTCGCCGCCTGGCTGGCCGCACACGGCCAGCCGGCATATCGCGCCGGCCAGGTGCGGCGCTGGCTGTTTCAGCATACGGCGGAAGACTTCGCCGAAATGACCGATCTGGGCAAGGACCTGCGCCAGCGGCTGGCGGCCGAGTTTTGCATCTGGACCACCCGGGTGGCCCGGCACCTCCGCGCCGACGACGGCACGCAAAAGCTCCTCTTGCAGCTTGCCGATGGCCAACACATCGAGTGCGTGTTGCTGTGCGACGACAAGGGGGCCTACACCGTCTGCATCAGCTCGCAAGTGGGCTGTGCCATGGGCTGCACATTCTGTGCCAGCGGCCTGGACGGATGGGTCCGCAACCTCACCAGCGGCGAGATCATCGAGCAGATGCTCCGCTTGCGCCGCCTGCTGCCCGCGGAACAACGAATCTCGCACATCGTGGCCATGGGCATGGGCGAGCCCCTGTTGAATCTCGATGCCTTGCTCCCGGCCCTGGAGGCCGCCACCGCGCCCGACGGGCTGGGGATCGGTGCCCGCCGGGTCACCATTTCCACGGTCGGGATTCCCAAAGGCATCCGCCGGCTGGCCGAGCTGAACCGCCAGTACCACCTGGCGGTCTCGCTGCACGCGCCGGATGACGAACTGCGGAGCCGGATCGTGCCGGCCAACCGGGGCTTCGGCATTCAGGCCATCCTGGCTGCCGCCGACGATTACTTCGCCCGGACCGGCCGGCGCGTCACCTACGAATACGTGCTCTTGGCGGGCATCAACGACCAACCCCGCCACGCGCGGAGCCTGGCGGCCTTGCTGAAAAGCCGGCCAGCCTTGGTGAACCTCATCCCTTACAATCCGGTAGCGGGGCTGCCCTACCGCACTCCCGCCGCAGTGGCCACCAAACGGTTCGTGGAAATCCTGGAGCAGGCGGGCCTGGCGGTGGCCATCCGCTGGCGCAAAGGGGACCGCATCGACGCCGCTTGTGGCCAACTGCGCCGGCGGGCCGCCACGGCCGCACTCAAAGGCCAGCGGGAAGGCGGGG
>JBBIQF010000357.1:0-3495 GCA_037442445.1 Planctomycetaceae bacterium | reverse complement strand
CCCCGCATCGGGTCCCCCCCTTGCCAGGCCACCGCGCCACGGGCCCGCCGCGCACGGTATAATGCGCCGGTTATGGCCGTCATCGAAGTGCGGGGTTTGTGCAAATCGTACCGAGTGTACCAGAAGAAGGAGGGGCTTGCGGCGTCGATCCGCGGGCTGTTCCGGCGCCAGTATCGGGTGGTCGAGGCGGTACGGTCGATCGACCTGGATGTCCAGCGCGGCGAGTTTGTAGCGTTTCTCGGCCCCAACGGCGCGGGGAAGACCACCACGTTGAAGCTCCTTTCGGGGGTCCTGACGCCCACCAGCGGAACCGCCCGAGTGCTGGGCCACATCCCCTGGCACCGCGAGAACGCCTACCGGCGGCGGTTCGCCTTGGTGATGGGCCAGAAGAACCAGCTCTGGTGGGACCTCCCTGCCGCCGAGTCGTTCCGCCTGCACCAGCACATCTACCGCATCGAACCCCGCGAGTTCGAGCGAACCCGCGACGAACTGACCGATATGCTGGGCGTGCGCCATCTGCTGGCGCAACCGGTCCGCGAACTGTCGCTGGGCGAGCGGATGAAAATGGAGCTGATCGCCGCCTTGCTCCACTCGCCGGAGGTGCTCTTCCTGGACGAGCCCACCATCGGGCTGGATGTCATCGCCCAATACCAGGTGCAGAAGTTCCTCCGACACTACCAGCAGTCCCGCAAGATCACCGTGCTATTGACCAGCCATAACATGAAGGACGTGGCCGCCCTGTGCCGGCGCGTGGTGATCATCGCCGCAGGGCGGATCGTGTACGACGGCTCGCTGGTGGGCATTGTCGACCGCTTCAGCCGGGCGAAGGTGATTTCGCTCCAGATGTCCGATGGCCAGGTGCCGCCCGAGCTTTCGCGCTATGGCGAGGTCCTTTCGGCCGAGGCCCCCCGGGTCAAACTCCGCGTGGCGCGCCAGGCGGTGCCCGAAGTGCTGGGCAGTATCCTGGCGTCATACACCGTGGAGGATGTGAGCGTGGAGGACCCGCCCCTAGAGGAGGTGATCGCCGAGTTGTTCTGCCAGGCCCAGCCGGAGGGCATCGTGCCGGCCAACCCCGTTTAACACCCCGAAAACCGTCCCGACCATGCTAGCTCGCGCGGGCATCTGGTGGACCATCCTGAGCATCAGCATTGAGGAGCGGCTGGTGTACCGGGGAGACTTCGCGCTGGGCACCCTGATGCGCTTCCTGCCCATCGTGACGCAGATATTCTTGTGGAAAGCGGTCTTCTCGGCGGTAGAAACCCTCGGTAGCGGTGTGGACCGGGTGGCGGGCTACAGCTACCACGACTTCATCGCCTATTACCTCTTGACCATGGTCAGCCGGGCGTTTTCGAGCATGCCGGGGCTGGCCTCGGGCATCACCCGCGACATCCGCAGCGGGGCGGTCAAAAAGTACCTGACCCAGCCGGTGGACCTCATCGGCTTCTTGTTCCTTTATCGCGTTGCCCATAAGCTGGTGTACTATGCGATCGCCGTAGTGCCTTTCGCGGCGGTATTTTACTTGCTGCGGTCGTACTTTCCCGGCTGGCCCCACGGGCCGACCTTTGCGGCCTATGTCGCGTCGCTGCTTTTGGCTTTCCTTCTGGGCTTTTTCATGGAGGTTACGCTGGGGCTTTTGGGCTTCTGGTTCCTGGAGATCAGCTCGCTATTGTTTATCTACATGCTGCTGAGTTATTTTTGTTCGGGGCACATGTTTCCGCTGGACATGCTGCCCGGAATGTGGGGGCAGGCCATCAAGGCGGCCCCGTTCCAGTACCTGGCCTATTTCCCGTCGGCCATCTTCCTGGGCAAGGTGGCGGGGGCCGAGTTGCTTCGCGGCCTGGCGACCCAATTGGCCTGGGTGGCGGCGTTCATGATCGCCGCCCGGCTGGCCTTTTGCTTCGGGGTGCGGCACTACAGCGGTTTCGGGGGATAGTGGGTCCATCAAGAGCCAGGAGGCAATAGCAATAGCATGACCACCGCTCAGAGGACCTTCGAGAGCGCGGGTTTGCCGCCGGCCATGCGCCGGGCCAGTGAACGCCCGCATTACCTGCGCGTGCTGGCCACCTTCGCCCGCAACAGCCTCATCCGCGACATGACCTTCCGGGCCAATTTTCTTATGGAGACGGCCACGTCGCTGGGCTGGCTGGCGATGAACCTCACCTTCTACGTCGTGGTCTTCCATTACACGCCCATGCTGGGTGCCGGCACCGGCTGGGGCAAACACGAGTTCTTCCTGTTTCTCGCCACCACGTATCTGATCAACGGCCTGGTGCAGCTCTTGTTTATGACCAACGCCGATGAATTTTCGGAGATGATCCGCACCGGCTCGCTCGATTTCGCGCTGTTCAAGCCGATCGATACGCAGTTCTTGGTATCGTTCCAGCGCATCGAGTGGTCGTCGCTGACGAACGTGGCTTTCGCCGGGGCACTCGCCACCTACGCCCTGGGGCGTTTGGGCTACGTGCCCTCGGTGGTCTCCTGTGGGCTTTACGCACTGTACGTAGCCTGCGGGGTGGCTATTTTTTACAGCCTGATGATTTCTCTGGCATCGGCCAGCGTGTGGCTGGGAAGAAACCAGGCGGTTTATGACTTCTGGTTCTATCTGAGCAATTTCGCCCGCTATCCGCGGGAGATTTTCCAGGGCCGGGTGGGCAGCCCCTTGCGCTGGCTGTTCACCTTCGTTGTACCGGTGCTGGTGGTGGTGAATGTGCCGGCCCGGTTCCTCGTGCGCAGCTTGGCCCCCCGGAGTGCTGGGGAGTGGATGTTGCCGCTGTTTACGCTCGGGATGGCCGCGGCGGGCATTTGCATTTCGCGGTGGCTTTTTAACCGGGCCCTGGCCAGCTACCGAAGCGCAAGCAGTTGAAACCCCGATGTTCCGGGGGAGACCGGAAAATTGCCCGCCGGTATTCAGCCCGCCGGTTCGCTTGAAGCCACATCGCCCGCCGACGAGCGCCGCCAGGCGGTTTCCACGGTGATGGAGCGGCAGTTGCGGCATTCCAAGCACCGCAGGCACACCAGCGAATCCACGCGATCTGCCGGCTGGCCGCCCCCGCGGCAAAGGCTCCGGCATTCTGCACATCCCCCGCAGCGGTCCGGATGGAAGCGCAGAAAAAAGAACGAGAACCGGTTACACAGGGCGTAAAGTGCTCCCAGGGGGCAAAGCAACCGGCACCACGGCCGCCAAACGACAAGCGCCGCCGCCAGCACGACAAAAAGAACCGCCAACTTGAGCGGCCCCGGCCAGGTGAGGGTTTGCCCCGCAAGCGCCTGCCCCGCCACGTTGGGCACCGAAGCCTCCAGGGCCCCGGCCGGGCACACCCGGCAAAAGAAAAGCGGATGATCCGCGCCCAGGGCATAGGGCACAACCAGCACCAACCCCACCAGCACGGCGTAACGCATCCCCCCGGTCCATCCAGGCAGATGAAACTTGGGAAGCGGCACCCGCGCCAGCACATCCTGCAACAGCCCGAACGGGCACGCCCAGCCGCATACGAA
>JBBIQF010000356.1:0-6859 GCA_037442445.1 Planctomycetaceae bacterium | reverse complement strand
TTTCCAGCATAATCCACGCCAGACGCGAGTGACTGGTCCAACCATTATGTCTACGGGGTCTTGCCCTAGTGGCCCGTAGAGCCCGCTGGCCGGCGCTGGTATCATACGTCCAGTGCTCAGCGCATCACGCACACGTTCAAGGCGGGGTTGGCATGGGGATCGAGCGGATTTTTCTGGGGTGGCGCCAGCCGGGGCTGTTGGCCGTGACGGACTTCCTCCAGGGGCGGTTCGGGTCGGCCGGTACGCTGGACTTGGAAGGGGCGATCGTGGTCGTGCCCGGTGCCCGGGCCGGGCGGCGGCTGTTGGAGATGCTTGTCCTTCGGGCCGAGGCGCACAAGCTGGCCCTGCGCCCTCCGGAAATCGTCACTTTGGGAGGATTGCCGGAGCGGCTCTACCAGGCCAAGCGGCCGCTGGCTGGCGAATTGACGCAGCACCTGGCGTGGGCCCAGGCGCTGCGGCAGTGCGAGCCAGGGGTACTTGCGGCGTTCTTGCCTTCGCCGCCTGCGGGCGATGACTTGGCCGGCTGGCTCGGTGTGGCCGAGATGCTGGCCCGGTTGCATCGCGAGCTGGCGGCCGACGGCCTGGATTTCGGCGATGTGGCCAGCCGGGGGGCGGCACTGCCGGCGTTCCGCGAGTCGGCCCGGTGGCAAGCGCTGGCCGAAGTGCAGCGGCAGTATCTGGCCCTATTGGATGCGTTGGAATTGTGGGACATCCAGACGGCGCGGCGTGTGGCCGTCCGGCAGCGCGAGTACCGCACCGACCGGCAGATCGTGCTGGCCGGCACCGTGGACCTCAATCGGGTGCAGCGCCAGATGCTCGACCAGGTGGCCGAGCGGGTTACGGCCCTGATCCTCGCGCCCGAGGAACTGGCCGACCGGTTCGACGAACACGGCTGCCTGCGTCCTGAGGCGTGGGAGTCGGCGGAGATCGCGTTGCGGGAAGAGCAGATCGAGCTGGCCGAGGCCCCCCCGGACCAGGCGGCGGCCGCGGTCCGGGCCTTGGCGGGCCTGGACGGCCGCTATTGTGCCGATGACATCACGCTAGGCGTGCCGGAGGAACAGGTGGCGCCGTTTCTGGAGCTGTACTTGGGCCGGCAGGGGGTGGCCACGCGCAATGCCGCCGGCACGCCCATGGCCCAGACCGCAGCGTTTCGGCTGCTGGCGGCGGTGGCCGATTATTTGGAAAACCGCAGGTTCGATGCCCTGGCTGCCCTGGTACGCCACCCAGATGTCGAAGCCCATCTCGTGCGGCGCCGGGTGCGGCCCGAATACCTGGTGGCGCTAGACGAGTATTACACGTGCCACTTGCCCGCGGCCGTGGGCCCGCAGGGCTTCGAGCCGGCCCCGGAGCACAAGACGCTGATGGCCCTGCATCGGGAGGTGGAGAAACTGGTGGGTGGGCTTGCCGGCCCCAGCCGGCCGCTGGTCGAATGGGGGCAACCGATCCTCGATCTGTTGGCCAAGCTGCTGGGGCACCGGCCGATGGACCCTGCGGCCGAGCCGGACCGCCAATGCCTTGCCGCGTGCGAAGCATTGCGCGAGGCGGTGTTGGGCTGGCGGGCGATCCCCCCGAGCCTGGTTCCCCCGGTGGGCGGCGTGCAGGCCGTGCGGCTGTTGCTCCGCCAGGTCCAGGACCAGGCCGTGCCCCCGCCACAAGTGCCGCACGCCATCGAGTTGCTGGGCTGGCTGGAGCTGCCGCTGGATGATGCGCCGGTGTTGATCGCCACGGGGATGAACGAGGGGATTGTGCCATCGGCGGTGCGCGGCGACCTTTTCCTTCCCAATCAGTTGCGGGCGGCGTTGGGGCTGGACGATAACCGGCGGCGCTATGCCCGCGATGCCTACGCCCTGAGCGTGCTGGCCGCCTCCCGGGAACACCTGCACCTGATCTTGGGGCGGCGCGATGCCGAGGGCAATCCGCTGCAGCCGAGCCGGCTGCTGTTGGCCTGCGGGGGCGCGGCGCTGGCCCCGCGGGTACTGCGGCTGATGGCGCCGGGGGGCGAAGGCCGGCGGCCGGTCCCACTGCCTGCCGGGGCGCCTGCGGTCTCTGCACCTGCGGTTTCGGCGCCTGCGGTGATCGCCCGGCCCGAGCTTTGGGAACCCCCGCGGCCCGTGAAGCTCGCCGAACCGGTGACCTCAATGCGGGTGACCGAGTTCCGCGACTACCTGGCCTGCCCGTACCGCTACTACCTCCGCCACCGGCTGGGGCTGGCAGCACTGGACGATGGTGCCGAGGAACTCGACGGCGGCCAATTCGGGTCGCTGGCGCACGCGGTGCTTGCCGCTTTCGGCCAGAGCGAAGCCGCCTCGGCAACCGATCCGGCAATCATCTTCGCTTTTCTCGAAAAAACGCTGGAAGAGCTATCGGCCCAGAAGTTCGGCAGCGACCCCCGGCCGGTCATCCGCGTGCAGCTCGAACAGCTCCGCAGCCGGCTGCAAGCGTTCGCCCGCTGGCAGGCCGAATGGGCGGCCCAGGGGTGGCGCATCCAAACGGTCGAGGCCAGCGTGGCCGGCCACGATGCCCCCCTGATAGTGGACGGCCAGCCGATGTATCTTCGCGGCCGGATCGACCGTATCGACGTAAACCCGGCTACCGGCAAGTCCATCGTTTTCGACTACAAGACCGCCGATATGGCCCGGACGCCCGAGGAAACGCACCGCACCGGCCGGGGTGCGGACAAGCAATGGGTGGACCTGCAGTTGCCGCTTTATCGCCACCTGCTGCCGGCCTTGGGGATCGGCGGCGAGGTGGCGCTGGGATACCTCCTGCTGCCTAAAGACACAGGCAGCACGGGCGAGGCGCTGGCCGAGTGGACAGACGAAGACTTGCAGTCGGCCGACGACATGGCGGCCGATGTGGTCCGCAAGGTCCGGCGGGAAGAGTTCTGGCCGCCGCAACCCGGCCCGATCGAGGGCTTCGACGAACTGGCCGTCATCTGCGGGGAGGGGCAGTTGGCTCCGCAGGTCAAAGAAGACGACAAGGAGTAGCCGCCATGGGCAAGAAGCAGGGCAGGTTGCCGAACCTGGTCATTCGGGCGTCGGCCGGCACGGGCAAGACGTTCCAATTGAGCAATCGTTTCTTGAAGCTGGCGGCATCGGGCGAACCGCCCGACACGATCCTGGCCACGACCTTCACCCGCAAGGCCGCCGGCGAGATTCTGAGCCGGGTGCTGCTCCGCCTGGCCGAAGGCGCCATGAGCCCCTCCGGCGCGGCGGCGCTGGCCCAGAAGCTCGGCGAGCCGGGCCTCGACCAGGCGCGATGCCAGGGGCTGTTGGCCAGCCTGGTGCGGCAACTCCACCGGCTGCGGATTGGCACGCTGGACAGTTTTTTCCTCCAGATGGCCCGCAGTTTCAGCCTGGAACTGGGGCTGCCCCCCGGGTGGCAGATCGCCGAAGAGACCGACCTGGCGGCCCTGCGCACCGAGGCCATCCGCGCCGTGATCGGCCAGCAGGACACCAGCCAGGCGGCCAAGCTGATGCGGCTGCTCAGCAAGGGGCAGGTGTCGCGGTCGATCAGCGAGCAGGTTTCGGAACTGGTCGCGGAGCTGTATGGCCTGTACGCCGAATCGTCGCCCCAGGCATGGGAGGCGCTGGGGTTCGCAAAGCCCCTGAAGCCCGAGGAGTACGAACAGGCGCTGGGCGAGTTCGCCGCGGCCGATTGCAGCACGGATCGCCGCCTGGCGACCGCTCGCGAAAAAGCACTCGAGTGCCTAAGGGCCGAAGACTGGCAGGCGGCGCTCACTGAGGGGCTGTTAGGGCGGATCGCCGCAGGGAACACCTCATACCACAACAAGCCGCTGCCGCCGCCGCTGGTGCAAGCAGGCCAGAAGCTGGCCCAGTACTGCCAGGCCATGTGGCGCAACCAGGTTGCGGTACAGACGGAGGCCACGGGCCGGCTGCTCGCGCTATTCGATGCGGAGTACCAGCGGCTCAAACTGGCCTACGGGGTGCTGCACTTCGACGATGTGGCGCGCAAGCTGGCCGAAAGCCCGCTGTTGGCCCGCGTCGACGACCTCGACTTCCGCCTGGATGGGCATGTGGCGCACCTGATGCTCGACGAGTTCCAGGATACGTCGGCCTTGCAGTGGCGCGTCCTGCGCCCGTTGGCGGAGCGCGTGGCCGGGCCCGATGGCCGCACCTCGTTCTTCTGCGTGGGCGATGTCAAGCAGGCCATCTACGGGTGGCGGGGCGGTTTGGCCGAGATCTTCGATGCCCTGGAGAAGGAACTGCCCAACCTTTCGGTCCAGTCGCTGGCCCTGAGCCGGCGGTCCAGTCCCGTCGTCATCGAGGTGGTCAACCGGGTGTTCCAGGACCTGCGGGAGCACGTCGAACAGTGGGGCCAGGACAACAATTCGGAATGCGGAGCCGCCGCATACTGGCAACAGCGTTTTTCGCCCCACCAGACCGCCCGGGAGAACCTGCCCGGATACTGCGAACTCGTTACCGCCCCTGCCGCCCAGGAGGGCGAAGTCCAGCGTGCCGTTACCTGCCGATATGCCGCCCAATTGATCCAGCGCCTAACCGGCGAGGCGCCGGAATGCACCATCGGCGTGCTGGCGCGCAAGAACGATACCGTGGCGCGGCTGATCTACGAGTTGCGCCAACTGGGGGTCGAGGCGAGCGAAGAAGGGGGGACCGCGCTAAGCGACTCGGCACCGGTCCAAAGCGTGCTGTCGCTGTTGACACTGGCCGACCACCCCGGCGATACCACCGCCCGCTTCCACCTGGCCCATACCCCATTGGGCCGCGCCCTGGGACTGGTTCAGTACGATGACTTGGAAGCGGCTTGCCGGCTGTCGGCCGAGGTCCGCCGCCGGCTGCTGGAGTGCGGCTACGGCCCGGCGGTTGCCCAGTGGGTGGATAGGGTGCGGCCGTATGCCAGCCCGCGCGACCAGATGCGCCTGGAGCAGCTCGTCGAGATGGCCTACGGATACGATGGCGGATCCAGCCTGCGATGCGACGATTTCGTCCAGTGGGTCCAGCAAAGCCGGGTGGAAAGTCCCCGGCCGGCCCGCGTGCGGGTCATGACCATCCACCAGGCCAAAGGGCTGGAGTTCGATATCGTCGTCCTGCCGGAGCTGGACGTGAAACTCTTGGGCCAGTCCCCGCAACTGGTTGCGGCGCGCGATGGCCCCGCTGGCCCCATCCACCGGGTGCTCCGCTACGTCAGCAAGAAAACCTGGTCCCTGTTGCCCGCGGATTTCCAACACCTGTTCGAGCATCACGAGCAGACCGTCGCTGGCGAGGCCTTTTGCTTGCTCTACGTGGCGATGACGCGGGCCATCCACGTCCTGCACATGGTGATCCCCCCTTCGGCCCCCAACGAGAAAAAGCTTCCGAAGACCTATGTGGGCTTGCTGCGCGCTGCCCTGACCGACGGAAGGCCGCTGCCGGCCGAAAAGCGGATTTTTCGCCACGGCGACCCGCGGTGGTACAAGAAGCTCCGCAGAGCCGCCCCGCCGGGCACGACCGCCCCGGCCGCGGCCCAACCGCCGAGCATGCCTCAGCCGGTCGCGCTGCGCCTGGCCCCGCCCGAGGGCCAAGTTGCGCGGGGGCTTCAGCGGCTTGGCCCTTCGGCCCTGGAAGGGGGCGGCCAGGTGTATCTCCCCCACCGCCTCCGCCTGGAGTCGGCCGAAGTCCTCGACCGCGGCACCCTGCTGCATGCCTGGATGGAACAAATCGGGTGGCTGGAAGACGGCCTGCCCGACGATGCCGCGCTGCGCCAAGTGGCCATCCAACTCCAGCTTGCCCGCCGCGATCTCGACGCCGAACTGGCCGAGTTCCGCTCCTTGCTCGGAAAGCGCGCGATCCGCTCGGTCCTCAGCCGGGCCACCTACCAATCGGCTTCCCAGGGCGCAAAAACAACGCCGGTACATGCCACCGCGGCTATCGCCAATCCCCATTGGGAGGTATTTCGCGAGTGGCCCTTCGCCATCCGCGATGGCGACACGCTGCTCAGCGGCAAAGTGGATCGGCTGGTGGTACTGTACGACGGCACCCAACCCGTGGGGGCCGATATCGTCGACTACAAGACCGACCAACTCCCAAACGACCCCGGTGCGGTCAACAAGCGGGTCGAGTATTACAGGCCCCAGATGGAGGGCTACCGGAAGGCCGTGATCCACTGGACCGGACTGCCAGCCGAGCGGGTGTCGGCCCGGCTGCTGTTTTTGTATCTCGGCCGGACGGTGATGGTCTGACCCGCCCGGCGCAACGTGCCGCACCCCGGGCCAACGGCAGGCGGCGAATGTATCTTCGACCCGTGGGGCAGCTTGACTGTGCCGGGAGTGTGGGTGACACTTGTGTGAAGGGCCCACAGACTGGCGGACCACCGCGATGCTCAGCGAACATATTCAGGCTGCCCTCAGGCACGCGAAATACGACTTGTTGCAGGAGGACGGCAGCTTTTACGGGGAGATTCCCGAGTGCCAAGGGGTCTACGCCAACGCCCCAACTCTGGAGGAGTGCCCGGAAGAACTTCGCCAGGTGCTCGAAGAGTGGATACTTTTTCGCCTGCATCGCAACTTGCCTTTGCCGGTAGTCGACGGGATCGACCTGGGCATCAAGGAAGTGGCGTGATGCCTCCGTTGGGTCCCATCAAGCGGAGGGAATAGATCATAACCGTTCATGGCCCGGGACGTTACCGGGCAACACGCATGCCTCGGCCACGACAGAGCGTGGCCTTCCAGCTTGGAGGGACGCGCTCCGTCGCGTCCGCCACGCTCCGATACTCGCCGCACCCCGCACGCTTGTTCCCCTTGAGCATCCGGAAGGCCCCGGGCCGTGAACGGTTACAAGTCCTTGTGCGGATTCTGCGCCAGGCTGGCGTTTCCCGAGAGGAATGGGAATCGGCGTAGGGG
>JBBIQF010000355.1:0-6878 GCA_037442445.1 Planctomycetaceae bacterium | reverse complement strand
TTACTGCCACAAAATCAGCCGGCCCGAATCAATCCCGGCGACAGCCTACTGGTTGGAGGGTTGATATTGCGGCTGGAGCTGCGGTTTTCGCCAAGCAAAAATCCCGGTGAAATTGAGTTGCCAGGCCCTGCGGATATTTTTCTGAATTTGTCCGGCGGCGTCGCCTGCATTGGTGATATTGATTCGCCAGAGGGGCCGCGGTTGGTGGAAACAGCTTCAGGAGCCTGTGCGGCATGTTTATATCAAGCGGGGATTGAAAAGCAGTGGATGGCGCTGGCAATGCCGGGGAGCCGCATCCTGGTAAACGGATTGAGTGTGCTCGAACACCAGCTTCAGCTTCATGATGATGTTACCATTGGCCGCTACCGATATGTATTTTTGAAAGATGCCGCCTGCTTGCGGCCTGCAAAGCCTCCTGAGGCTTTGGGTCTGGCTGCGCATGGTATTGCTTTACGGGCGGGCGGCTGGGCAGGGATTCGGCCAATACTAAACGATGTTTCTGTTGAAATCCCAGCCGGGCAATTAACTTGCATTATTGGACCAAGCGGCAGCGGCAAGACGACTTTGGTTAAGATACTATGCGGCGTGCTCGCGCCTGATGTCGGTGAATTGCAAATAAACGGGCGGCCTTTTCCATTTGATGAATACCGGCTGCAGCTGGATGGCAGGATTGGATTGGCGCCGCAGGATGATGTGGTTCATGGTGAGTTGACCGTCTCGCAGACAATGCAATTTTCTGCTGCATTGCGTCTGCCAGCTAACGTGGAGCCTGCGGAAAAACAAGGCAGAATAGCGCGGATTTTAAGGGATTTGGACCTTTACCAGCACGCTTCAAAGCGGGTTGCCGAACTCAGCGGCGGCCAGCGGAAACGTGTTAATGTTGCAATTGAGCTTCTGGCATCGCCGGCAATTTTGTTTTTAGATGAACCGACAGCCGGATTGGACAGCGATGCCGAGCGGCAACTGTTCGTTTGTTTGAAACGACTGGCCAGACAGGGGCGGACAGTTGTGGCGGTGACGCATTCTTTGGCAGTGGCCGATGAAGCCGACTGCGTAATACTGATGCATGATGCCGGCAACGTTGATGCCGATCAGCGATGAGACCAGCGTAGGCGACTCGCCCAGGTGGCGGGCCAGGGCGTAACCGGTCTGGAAGGTCCGCACCGCGTCGCCGAATCTTCCGTCGGCTATTTCCGCGCGGGCTTTGGCGGCCAGCAGACGCCCGAATATGCTCGCTTGCTGGAGGTCTGGCAGCAGTATTTGGAAATAGGGCTCTTCGCCGAGGGGAAGTTGACAATCGCACGAGGCGAAGCGGGCGGCGCGATCCATGCTCCGGAAGATGGCCGCAGGCCCTAACGGGTCCGCCGATTTGCGCAACTCTTTCTCCCGGGGATCGCCCAAGGGGACTTCGAACCATTTCTGGATTCGCTCAAGCCGGCCTCCCTCGCTACGGCATTCGTGAAAGAACGCGAATTGCTCGGCGGTAACGCGGTTCCACCACACGGCCGCGTTCCCCGGGCGGCGCTCGGAAAACGGTGGAAGCAACTGGTAGCGGAGGGCGGGCCGGGGGGCGGGCATGGGGTGCAGAACCATCCGGACGGTCCGCATCCCGCCGGAATGCGGGGCCTCGCCTGCCAAACTAGCCGGCTGCCACTGCCGGAACCCCTGGGAAAACACCAGCACCAGAAACATGCCGGCGCCTGCGGTAGCGATTCTCATGACCCAGGTCCTCCTGCAAGTTCGTTCATGTCGAATAAGCCTCGCCCTTGCGCCGAGCGCACCGTCCAGGGCGTGAGTATCTGTTGCCGATGAGGCTTCGACGCCGCCACACTCGCCTCGGCGGGCAGCGCGACCCGGGGCCAAGCAGCCCCGATATCGCCACCCCGCGCCACCGCGTCCACCAGCAAGGCCCGAATTGCGAGTTGGGAACGGGGGCTTGCCCATTCGGCGGGGAAGGGCCCTCGATTCGGCCGGTGCCCCGAGGGGGCCGTCGCTGCCGCCGGATCCCCCAGGGCCACCGCAACTCCCGCAACCGGCGGTGCGCTGGGTGGCTGGGTGATTCCGGATGAGATGTGCGGGGCCTGTTGTGCCGGAGGGTGGTCCCGCGTGGCCGCCATTTCGGCTGAAGGCAGCGGATGCTGATCCGGAGAGTGCATGCCAGGCGGGCCCGGCCCGATGCGCAGGAGAAGCGCCCCGGCCAGCAGTGCGGCCACCGCGGCGGCGACCGAAATGGGCAGCAGCACGGCCCAGCTCCGGCTGGGCCGCGACTGGCGTTCGGCCAAAGCGGCAGCCCGCCCCGCCAGGTACATTAGCCGATGGCCATCGAGCCGATCCGCCCGGGGGGCCAAGTGCCGCAGCGACGCCTCGAACGCCCTCATTTCTTCGCCGGATTCTGGGGACATGATGCACCGAACCTTTCTCGGAGCCTGGCAAGACCCGTTTGGTACCAGCGATGCACGCTGCTGGTCGACGCACCCAGTAGCAGCCCGATTTCCTCGAACGACAGGCCGCCCCACAGCCGGGCGATAATGGTTTCGCGCTCCCCCGCGGGAAGGCCCTCCAAGGCCTCAGTCAGTTGGCGCGCATCCAGAGCATCGCCATCGTGGCTTTCAAACCACGGCTCGCCGTGGTGCGCGGCGGCAGCCTCGTGCCTGTCCTGCCGCCGGGCCTTGCGGCCGGCACTGAGCGCCCGATTGCGGACCACCCGATACAGCCATGCGACGGCGTTTTCCGGGGGAGGCGACTGGCCGGCCAAACACACGAACGCCTCCTGCACCACGTCTTCCGGGTTTCGGCACCATTGGCGCGCATAAAGCACCAGCGCGGCACCGTATCGGTCCAGAAGGCTCGCAAGTTGCTCCGGCGCAAGCACGGTCATGCGTGAAGGCCCAGCGGGCGGCTCTCATAAGAATAGACGCCGCAGACACGCTAATTTCCCACTGGCGCCGGGCACGGATCACGCAGATCTGGACCGCACAGCTGGGCATCGCCAGCGGACGTGGCGATCAGGCCCTAGGCGTCGGGCTCGCGGATCACCGGTTCCATGACTTTGGTGTTCCGCTCGACGGCCAGGACGATGGTCCGCTGTTCGACCCCATCGCCGCTGCTGGCCACCACCGGCAGCACCTGCCGCCGGTCCGGCAGGGGGAACCGCATCGAGAAGGTCCCATCGGCGGCCAGGCGGACCGGTTCGCCGCGCATGGTAACGTGGGCATCCGGCTCGGTCACGCCGAAGACGATCAGTTCGGCATCGACCTCGAAGTTGAATTCGCGGCGCCCACCTTCGGCCACGGAGGCCCCCCGGCCAAAGCGGGTCAGCGTGGGGGCCCCGATGGGCCGGCGGAGCCGATTTTCTAAAAGGTCCTTCAGGTCCGAATGGTCCCCTTCGTCGCTGAACCCGCCGCTCAACGCATACAGGCGTTCGTAATCTTCGCCGCCTTCGCACAAGTTGCCCTGGAAGGTCTTCAGGCCGCTGGCCTGCGGCGTGGTGACGACGTTGCTGCGCCCAAGCGAGAGGAACCGGCCATCGAGGGCCCGATACCCGATTTCTAGCTGGAAGCTCTTGGGGGGATCATCGACATCGACATACCAGTTATTCACAGCGCCATGGATTTCGATATCGCGCAAGTGCTTGCGGACGCTGCTGGTGGTGCCGTCGCGGGTAACCTCCATGACGCGGAGGATGGGTTTGGCGCCATGCCAATGGGGCCCCAAGGCAGCGCGAGCGCGTTCGATACTCTGCCGGCTGACCTCCCAATAGGCGTGCAGCCAATAGGGGTCGCGGACCATGACCACCAGCCGATCTTCGGTCTGGTGGGCGCTGTGGAAAGCTAGGTCCTTGCGCTGGGCTAGCTTGGCCTTGATCTCGTTCAGTTTGGATTCATTGCGCGGGGGGGTCTTGGGGGTGGCTGCGGCGCCGTTGGTGTGTTTGCCGTTTCGGCTTTGTGCGACCGCCTTTCCGTTTTTTTTGGCCGCGGTAGCCCCATTGGAGGCCGCACGGGGTTTGTTGCGGGTGGACTTCGCGTGTCGCAACAGGGCCTGGACCAACTCATCCTTGCGCATGGAGTGCCAACCGGCGATTCCTTTGCGTTTGGCCAGTTGCGCCAAGTCTTTGGCCGTCCGCGACTTAAGCTGTGCCACGGTGATCACGAGGACTACCTCCGGGGGAGCTGAAGTGCGACTGAAGGCGGGGTTGTAGCAGCGGGGTGGTAACCTCGGCTGTGGCCGTCCCTGGCCCGGATCCGGTGCCCCCTCTCGTCCCAATGGTTGGCGTGCGGCCCCAGTTCGGAAGGCGTGCTGACCGCCCCTGGCGGGCCGGGGAACCGCATCAAGACGATTATAATCAGCTTGCCACTTGCACGCAATAATCCGACCGGCCGCGTTTTTGCCCCTGGGGGTGGCATGTGTAGACGCAACAGATTGCTGAGTAACAACTTACGACAATCCACGATTCTTCGAAGAAGCGCCGAAGGCCGCGGCGGTAGATCTAGCGGGTGGGCAACGATAAGTCGCTCATGCGACTAGCCGAACTCCTCGCCAAATGGCATATTTTTGCAATTCAGTCCGACATGAGGGCCGGAGCGAGCGGGGTGGCGGCTGGGCCGCCTCCTTGCCGGTGCCGAAGGGTCGCCAAACTCGTTACCGGCTTGGCGATTTTCGGGCTGATACGGTACGCTCACCATGCACCACGGGTTCCGGCAGGAGCCTTCCTCCCCAAGCCGACCGGGTGGCACGTGCCCGATGCCTCGGAGCCTCAATCGCCGCTTTCGAAAGCCGCCGCCTGGGCAGCGGAGGTGACGACGATCGCGATGGAGATGGCCGTGCCAGGACTTGCCGGCTGGTGGCTGGACCGTAAGCTGGACACCTCGCCGCTATGCCTCTCCGTTGGGGGGGGCATTGGTTTGGCGCTGGGCCTGTTGCATTTGGTTCGATTCTCCTCCCGGAAGGGGGGAGACAAGTCGAGCGGGCCTGATGGTGGTGGCCGGGGCGACCGGCACGCCGACGGAACGTAAGCTAAGCTATGACAATCACCCCCCCAAGACCGACCTGCCCCGCGCCGGGCAAGCGGGTTGCCGTGCTCTCGGCGGCCATGGCCGTGGGCTTAGCGGCCGGGTGCGGTGTGGGAGGGGCGATTGGGGGTTCCCGCGGCCTGGGGGCCCCGGTGGCCGCCGCCTTAACCTGTTGGGGGGGTGGGCTGGCCGCAATTGCGGCCGAACAGCACTTGGTCAAGCGCAGGGGTTTGCCCGCCGCCCTCCTGGCGGGCATGGGCCTGCGCTTGGTGCCGCCGGTGGCCCTGGCCTTGGCGGCCCGCCTACAGGCCGGCGGGCTTTGGGAAGCCGGGGTAGCGTATTACCTTGGGGCGTTTTATGTGGTGGTGTTGGCTACGGAGACCGTAACCCGGCTCCCCCTTCACCCAGCGGTGCGGGGGCCTTCGCTGCCGCCATGAGGCAGCGCCGTAAGCGCACAGGTGCACCCGCGCGCTGGGCCGGTGCCGGGTGAAACCCCAGGCAGGCGGGTAGCGCCACGTGCCGATAACCCACCGGGATGATCCGGGGCACACGAGGACGCAATAAGCAACCGGGACGATGGACGTAGGACAAGCTGGCCAACACGTGGCAGACGCACCCTATTTCGAGGTGCCCAGGGTGCTCTGGTACTACCTGCCGGCCTGGATGCACGGCGAGCATCCCCATCCGGGCGCGATTCCCTTGCCGCGCCTGAGCTTCGAGCTGTTGGGCCGTACCTGGGAGTTCCAGGTCACCAAGTTTATGGTGCTCGAATTGGTGGTGGCCGCCTTGATGGTGGCGATCTTCGTTCCGCTGGCGCGGCGGCTGCGGTCGGGCGAACCGCCGCGGGGCCGGCTGGCCAACTTGTTCGAGACGATATTGGTGTTCATCCGCGAGGAGATGGCCCGGCCGGCCATCGGGCACGGTTCGGACCGGTATCTGCCCTATCTGTGGACGGTCTTCTTCTTCGTGTTGTTTTGCAACCTGATCGGGTTGGTGCCGTGGGCGGGTTCGCCTACGGGATCGCTTTCGGTGACCGCTGCCTTGGCGGCCATGACGTTTTCGGTGGTGGTGGGCTCTGGGGTGGCGAAGTTCGGCACGTGGCATTTCCTCAAAGCGCTCGTGCCGCACATGGAGGTGCCGGTGGTGCTGGGGGTGATTTTGAAACCGATGATTTTGGTGCTGGAGCTGATCGGGCTTGGCATCCGGCACACGGTGCTGGCCATCCGTCTTTTGGCGAACATGTTTGCGGGCCACCTGGTGCTGGCGGTGATTCTTTTGTTCATTGCGGCCACGGCGGACTCGCTGCTGTGGTATGGGGTGATGCCGGCCAGCGTCCTGGGCGCGGCGGCGTTGAACTTGCTGGAGCTGTTGGTGGCGTTTTTGCAGGCGTACATTTTCACGTTTTTGTCGGCCCTCTTTATTGGCATGGTGCTGCACCCGCACTAAGGCGGGCGCCGAGGGCCGCGAGGTCCCCTTTTTGGAAGGAGAAGGCATCCGTGAACCCGATGTTGCGAGTGGCCCTGTTGGTGCTGGCAGTAGTGCTGGTGGCTTCGCCGGCATGGGCGGCCGAAGGCGCGGCCGGCGGCGGAGGGACGCAGGTGATGTTCCTGACCGGCAGCGCGTTCGGCGCGGGATTGATCATGTTGGGGGCGGGGTATGGGATATCGAAGATCGGCTCGTCGGCGGTGGAGAGTATGGCCCGGCAGCCGGAGGTGGCCAGCAACATCAACACGGCGATGATCGTTGCCGCCGCGCTGATCGAAGGGGCCACGTTCTTCGGGCTGATCGTATGCATGGTGGCGCGGTGAGGGGTAATTGGCGCAAGGGTCGAGGGCGGCGGCCGATGGCTCTCCGAGCGATTCGAGGCGT
>JBBIQF010000354.1:0-6885 GCA_037442445.1 Planctomycetaceae bacterium | reverse complement strand
CGGCACTTGCTGCTCGCAGGTGATGAGCCTGTTCCTCGATATCCACACCCCCAAGTACAAGGACAAGCGCGAGGTCATCTTGGACCTGGCCGTGGCCATGAACAAGGAACTCCTGGCCCTGCGCGATGCCGGCTGCAAGTGCATCCAAGTGGAGGAGCCGTGTTTCCACTTCATGGCCAATACGTTCGGCAAGGACCACGAGACCACCAAGTTCATGATCGAGGCCTACAACCGGGAAGTCGAGGGGCTGGACGATGTCGAGATCTGGATCCATACGTGCTGGGGCAACCCCAACATGCAGCGGGTCCGCGAGGATACCAGCTACGCCGCTTCCATCGAGCTGTACCTGGAGCACGCCAAGGGAGACGTGTGGACGGTGGAGATGAAGGACCGCAATTTCCGCGATATCGAGCTGTTCGAACGCTTCAAGCACGACTTGAAGAAAAAGGTGGCCGTAGGCGTGGTCAGCCATCGCACCCTCCAGGCCGACCGGCCCGAGGAAGTCGCCGACGCCATCCGCCATGCCCTCAAATACATCTCGCCCGAACGGCTGATCGTATCGAGCGACTGCGGCTTCGGCCGGCAGGGGTGCAACCGCGAGATCGCCTTCTACAAGACGGCGGCCATTGCCCAGGGAGCCAACATCGTGCGGCGGGAACTGGGGCTGCCCACCACCTACGTCCCGGCAGCCGACCCCGCCCTCCAGACCGACATCGTCCCCAAGTCCGCGCCGGCCGCAGGCTGCCGCTAAGACCATCCCGGAAGGCCGGGCTTGCAGCCGGGGCCATGACGCCTACTTGCCGCCTTCGGCAGCCGCGGATTTTCCCGCAGGCAGCGGCCAGCAGCCGCTATGCCCAAAGCCGGCCCTTCCGCCCGCGGGCCGCTTCGGCTATCCTGTGGGCCAAGGGCCGACCGCAAGCGGTCGGCCCCGGGTTGCCAAAGTGTCTCGGTCGGCTGACACCGGACCTGCCCAAAGGAGATCGCCGCTCATGTCCCTGGTTCCCCGTTGGCTGGAAGAACACGCAGAGCTGACTCGCCGGTATTTCATGGGCCTGGGCGCCGCAGGTGTGGCCGGGCTTGCCGCTTGGGGCCCCTCGGGCACGGCCGCTGAACTCACCCCGCAAGAGCACGCGATGCTCCGGCAGGCGCTTGCCAGCACCGAGTATCTCACGCCCCTGGACCGGTTCCGCATGTTCGGCCGGGGCAGTCCGCCTCCCCACGAACTGCCGCCAGAAAAGCGCCGCGCCGTGGGCCTGGAACGCGACACCTGGTTCCTGGAAGTCGTCGCCGACCCCGAAAGCGACTGCAAGCTCGAGGCCCCGCTTTCCAAAGCGCACGGCACTGCCCTGGACTGGCAGGGCCTGATGCAACTGGCCGAAAAGCACGCCGTCCGCTTCCTCAAGGTCATGACCTGCACCAACGGGGCGGACCCTTGTGGCATGGGCCTGTGGGAAGGCGTCCCCTTGCGCGAGGTCATCTGGCGGGCCAGGCCGACTGCCAATGTCCGCCGCGTGTTCTATTACGGCTACCATAACGACGACCCCAAGCAGCGGTTCCAGAGTTCGCTGCCCATCGGCCGGGTGCTCGAGGACCCGCCCGGCGAACTGCCGGTCATCCTGTGTTACAAGCTCAACGGCCAGTGGTTGAGTCCCAAGGCCGGCGGGCCGGTACGGTTGGTCGTGCCCGAGGCGTATGGCAACAAGTCGGTCAAGTGGCTCCAGCGCGTGGTGCTCACCAATGCCTACCAGGCCAACGACACGTACGCCCAGTGGAACAACGACGTCGAAAGCCTTTTGAAAACCTACGCCCGGTTCGTGCAATGGCCGCGGCATCTCAAGGCAGGCCAGCCCGCCGTAGTTACCGGAGTGGCCCAGGTGGGGCCCTCCGGCCTGGCGAAGGTCCAGTGCTGGCTTCATCCCCAAAACGAGCCGCTGCCCGCTGACGACCCCTACTTTGCCCGGGGAAAATGGCAGGATGCCGTGCTTATGGGACCACCGCAGCGATGGGGCGGAAACTTCGAGCAAGGCCAACTGCCGCCGGTTCCCGAGCAGCTCGACCCCTCGGGCAAACCGTTGCAGTGGCCGCTGCGCTACACGCTCGTTCATTGGGCCTTTGTGGTCAAAGTGCCCTCGCCGGGCACGTATGCCCTGCGGTGCCGGACCATCGACGGCCGGGGTATTGCCCAGCCCATGCCGCGACCCTTCCCCAAGTCGGGAGCCAACGGCATCCAGCGCGTCGAGGTCGCCGTCGAGGCGTAATCCCGCAAGCGTTTCGATGCCCAAAGGTGCGCCGCCCCGCACGCCGGGCCGAAAAAACAAGCTACGTCCCCGTTTCTAAAATACGCGGAACTCCCAGAGCGAATAGCCGAACGGCGTGGCCCGCCGGTGGCCGGTCATACGCACGTACCGGGCCTCGACCGGGGCGAATGTAATGCTCTCGATTCCGCCTTTGCCATTTTCGGTGGAGAACACTTTTTGCCAGTTCTTGCCGTCGGCCGAGACCTCGATGGTGTACGCGGTGGCGTAGGCGGCCTCCCAATGCAGTTCCACCCGAGAGATGCGTGTGGGCTTCTGGAGGTCGATGGCGATCCATTGGGGGTCGGAGAATTCCGAGGACCAGCGGGTGCTGGGGTCGCCATCGGCCACGGCGGCCGGCGAGGTGGCCCCATCGCGTGCCAGGTTCGAGGAGGCGGTGACCGGTTTGCCCACGGCCAGGCCATCGCGAAGGGCCCGCTCTTGCGGCGTGAGAATGGCGAAGTCGCGGAGGCTTGCCACGGGCTTTTCGTTGTCGCCGGACCGCTCGGCCAACAGGGTATAGCGGCCGGGTCTTGCCGGGATTTCCAGCTTGAACTCCAAAGCCTGCGTGCCCAGAGGCGCCACGCGGGCCGGCCGCTTCTCCTCCCAAAGCACCTCCTTGCCACGCAACAAGGCCAGGCGGACCGTGCCGGCCCACTCGGTGTAGAGGTCATTGGTCAAGCGGACGGTGATCGTTTGCGCCTGGCCGGGCGGCGGATCGTCATCCCAATAATCCAGCAAGATGCCGACCGGGTGGAAGGCATCGCGGACGTAGCGGAAGAAGTGAGGCTCGAAGTCGAGTTTTTCGATATCCAGAAAATGGTCGCTGGTCTGGCCGTCGGGGCGCGAGTATCCCAGGCCGCAGAAGTGCAACACACCGGCGACCTGCCGCCGGCCCCGCCAGAACTCGGTCTTGGCGGCCAGCAGGCGGGCGTACAGTTCGCGCCGCTGGTCGGCCGTGGCGTGCGGCCCCAGCAGCCGCTCGTATACCTTACGCGACAGCGTGGTGGGCGAGCCGTCGCGGTTCAGCCACAACCAGCCGTACTCATTGATGATCACCGGATTGCCCTCTTTGTTGGGGAACACATTCCCTTGGATCGACCCTGGGCTGCCTGCGGCCCCGCTCAGCCGGGCGAAGCTCGCCATGCGAAATGCCGGGTTGCTGTGCGCGTACGGGTGCGATTCGTACACATCGGTGGGCGATTGCGGGGGCGACCAGCCGTTGTCCCACGGCCGGTTCGAGAGGTCCAGGTGGCGGACCTGGCGGATGGCCTTGCCGGTCTCGGGGGTTACGGTCTCGTTTTGTGCATCCCAGATGACCACCGCGGGGTGGTTCCAGCGCTCGCGCATCCAGGCGGTGTACTGGCGGACCAGTTCGGCAGCCTGAAGTTCTTTGGGCCAGCGGTTGCCGCCGTACCAGATGGGGAACTCGTCCTGGATCAGAGTCCCTTCCTCGTCGGCGATTTCGTACCAGATCTCCGGGGGAAAGCCGATGCAGTAGCGGATGGCGTTCCAGTGCATGCTCTTGAAGGCCCGGTGCAGGCGGCGGACCCATTCCTTGCGCCAGGGGCGGTCGCCTCGCATGGGGTCCTCGAAGAACCGGTACACGCACACGTTGGTTCCGCGGAGCGGATAGGGCTTGCCGTTGAGCACCGCCTGCTTGGTCTTGGGGTCGAAGTGGAACGACCTCATGCCGAAGCGGACGGCCAGCCGGTCGGCCCCTGTCGAGACCTCGGCGATATAGAGGAAGGGGTCCTCGGGCGACCACAGGCGGCAGCCGGCCAGGGCCACGCGGGCCTCGACGGTGCGGCGCTTTGGTGTGCCGGGGTCTATAACCTCGGCCGTGCCCGCCTCCTTGCCCGAAACCGCTTCGCGAACCACAAACCGCACGCGGGTTGCCGGGGTGCCTTCCAACTCGGCGACGATGCGGACCGCCTTGGCCTCCAGATCGGGCACGGCCTGGATGTTGGCCACCCGCGGCAGGCCGGAAAGCACCAACTCCACCGAATCGTAGATTCCGGGGATGTAGCGGATTTTCTCGAAATCGAAGCCATCGGGCAGGCCCTTGGGCAGCACATCGCGGTGGGCACCCACGCGGATGACGATCTGGTTGGGCTGCCCGGCGGGATTGAGCAGCCCGCGTACGTCGAACTCGCCGGGAGTGAAGCATGGCAGATGCTCGCCCGCCACCTGGCCGTTCAGATACACTTTGGTCCCGTAACGGGCTTTGTGGATTTTCAGCCGGGCCGAGGCAGGCACCGGCCCCGGCAGCGTGAACGTTCGCCGATACCAGAAGGCCGTTCGGTGCTTGGCACTTTCGGGCGTGCCCACCTCGGCGAACGCCGGCTGCGCCATGTCCGCCAAGCCCGGCACCGGCACGCGATGCTTGAACTCGGCCGGCGGCTCTTCCATGCCGCCCTGGGCGATCTCCCAAACGCCGTCGAGCGAAAGCACGGTTCGCGGGGCCGCGGCTTCGGCGGCCATCGCCAGGCCGGCCCGGCACAAAAGCATCGCCATCCACACGCCGAGCACCGCCGGGCAAAGCAGGCGCGTCGCCGGGGGAACCCAAGGCCAAGTCTTCGGTTTGGGGCGATTCATGGGTACTCCTCGAAAAAGGCGGTCCGATGCGGCGGGCGACGCTCAGCAACCCTCGAGCCACGTGGCCGCCGAGGTTGCCGTGCTATCGGGGTGCCGAAAGCCAGGCCAACCGGCCCGTAGCCGCACAGCTTGGGCTGCCGCGCCGCGGATACCGAGTCCCGCGGCTACAAGCCACCCGACCATTTAAGCCACGGCACGGTGGCTTTGCAATGAGGCAGGGACCACGGAGCACGGAGCACGGAGCACGGAGCACGGAGCAGGGAGCAGGGAGCAGGGAGGTCAGAACAGAGCGAGGGATAGTGCCGCGGGGGGCAATTGAGATTTGAGATTTGAAATCTGAGATCTGGAATCTGAGATCTGAGATTTCAGATTTGAGATTTGAGATTTCAGATTCCGGGTTGCAGAGTTGGGCCTTGGGCCTTGGGATTTGGGGCTTCGGATTTGGGGCTTGGGGCTTGGGGCTTGGGATTTCCGATTGGGGATTTGCCGTCCCGAGCAGGACCGCCGGTTCCGCGGCGAGTGCCCCACCGTTTTACACGGGGCGGAGCCCCAAGGCCCGGGCGACCTGCGGGAGGATGAGGCGGGCGGCGCGGGCCCGATGGCTGAGAATGGCTTTCACGTCGGGCGAGAGCTCGCCGAACGTCCGCCGGTATTCCACGATCTCGAAAAGCGGGTCATAGCCGAACCCCCCATTGCCCCGCGGCTCCAGGGCGATACGTCCCCGGCACGAGGCCTCGGCGGTGGCGCGAATCTGGCCGGCAGGATCGCTCAGGGCCATGGCACAGACGAACTGGGCGGTCCGCTTGTCGAGGGGCACGCCGGCCAGCTTTTCCAACAGCAGGCGATTGTTAGCCGCATCGGTAGCCTGGGCGCCGGAATAGCGGGCGGAGCGGACCCCCGGATCGCCCCCCAGGGCATCGACGCACAAGCCGCTGTCGTCGGCCAGCACCCACTGCCCGAGTGCCTGGGCCAGGCCGCAGGCCTTCAACGCGGCGTTCTCGGCGAACGTGTGGTCCGTTTCCGGCACCTGGGGGCAATCCGGAAAATCGGCGAGACTCTTCACCACGACCCCCAAAGGGGCGAAAAGTTCCGCCAGCTCCAGCGCCTTCTTGCGATTGGCGCTGCCGATGACCAAAACACCAGCGGGCATTAGGCTTCAGAATCGCAAATCCGAGGCCGGGCGATTGACCAATGCGCTGGCCGACCGCCGCGGCACTTCTACCAGCACCGGCTGCATGTCAAAAGGAATGTTATCCTCGTTCGAGACTTCCGGCACCAGGTCGCGAAGGGTCTTGGGGGCATTGATGACCATGCCGCCGGCCAATTGCCGCTGCCCCCCCTGGAACTTGGCCATGAGGGCCTGGATCTGGGGGTCGAGGTGCAGCCGGCCCATTTCGTCGCGCTGGCCGGGCGAATCGAAACTGCCCACGGTCACCAAGCTGGCGTAGCGGTCGTGGAACTCATAGGCCTCGTAGCCTCGCTTGCGCAGGGCCACGACCATCCGGTGGGCCTTCTCGGCCGCCTCGACCAGTTGGCTCTCCATGGGCTTGCCCTTCTCGATGGCCTCGATCTCTCGGGGCTTGAGGGTCCACTTGCCCGTGAAGTGGGCCACCTGGAGGCTGTAGCGCCCCGGGCAGTCCAGAAGGCAATGCTCGACCCCCTCGTTGGCTTTCAGGACCAGCGGATCCACCCCCCGCGGATTGAAGAACTCGGGGGGCAGCAGGGGATTGGTGGTGATGAAGGCATGGCCCATGGGGCCCTTTTTCTTTTTGGCGTTGCCCTCGGGCAGCACCGCGGCCTGGATCATGCGCCAGCCGGCCAGGGTCCGCCACGTCGCACCGCGCTTCTCGATCGACAGGCAGTCGGGCTGGAAATACTTGATCTTCTTGAGGGTCTCCTGGGCCTCGGGGTCGTTGCGCTTGGGATACTCGCCCACCACGACGGCGATTTCTTCGGTCTCGGTGCCGCGCTGGTAACGCATGCGGACCGGCTG
>JBBIQF010000353.1:0-6887 GCA_037442445.1 Planctomycetaceae bacterium | reverse complement strand
GTGATGTGCGGTGTTTGGGAGTCGCTCTACCTCTTGGCCGAACAGTACGGCGTTCAAGTCTTTTGCACCACGCACAACGAGGAGATGCTTCGGGAGACGCTCAGCGCATTCGCTGAGTCGCCAGATGCTTTGCGGGTATTCCGGCTCAGCCGCGACGACCAAGGCGTGGTCACCAGCCAAAGGTACGACTACGGTATGCTTCACGATGCGCAGGCGTTAGGAATGGACGTGCGATGAGCGCCATACCGGGGCTGGAAAGATCGCGGATCGTCAAGCCGGTCGCTGTGGCTGTGGAAGGCGGCGACTATCTCTACATGCTCTTGGGCCAGATCAAGAACGACCCGGACCTCCAGGACGTGCAGCTTTGGGATTTCAAGGGCCGGGAGGGTGGCGACCTCTTGCGGTGGCTTCGGTTGTTCACCACGCTCGACGGCTACCGCCAGACCATCCGCGCCCTGGGAATCATCCGCGACGCCGAGGC
This sequence comes from Planctomycetaceae bacterium, assembly GCA_037442445.1. Lineage (GTDB taxonomy): Bacteria > Planctomycetota > Planctomycetia > Pirellulales > Thermoguttaceae > JANLFZ01. The sequence goes on along the minus strand of JBBIQF010000353.1, from coordinate 6,406 downwards.
GGACGCCAGAAGGTGCTTCCAAAGCACCTGCCAGGCCTTCCGGGGGGCAGGCCTCGAGCCTCCGCAGCACCCGATGGAGGTTGGTACCGCAAGGCCTGCTGTTGGCGTGCTACTGATGCCGCACGGCAAGCCCTCGGGATGCCTCGAACACGCCATGCTCGAGGCCGCCGGGCCTGGTGTGCCCCTCCACTGCGCCGAAGACTACCTCCAGTGCGTCGGTGCCGACGCCGCCAACGACAATTGGAACGCCAAGGTCAAAGTACATGCCTTGATCGCAGCAGCCAAAAATCCCGCCTGGACCCTGAGCGAGAGTGCGCTCGGCGGCATGTGGGATTTTGGCCACCCCTCGCTTGCGGTGATGAAGGCGTTCATGCGCCGGCTCTCCAGTGCTTGACTCCAGTAGCCAGCGGGTTCGGTGGCGGGCGGGGCGGCCGGCTGGCATGGCTTGCACGCTGGCGGTAGGGCCGCTACCCTGGTGCGTGGAACCTATGGCCAGGCGGGCGGTTCGCCCGGGCCAGTGTGTCGTAACACGTCGAGAGGCCAACCCCATGCAAAACGCTCACACACCCACGCGCCGCCAGTTCCTCAAGCGTGCGGCAGCCGGCGCCGGCCTTGCCTGGGCCGCGCCCCAGGTCATTCCCGGCAGGGTTTTCGCGGCCGAGGGGGCCGCCGAGCGGCTCACCTTCGGGTTCATCGGTGTCGGTGGGATGGGCAACTACCACCTGGGCGAGATTCTCTCTTGGCGCCAGCAAGGCAAGGCCAATATCGCGGCCGTCTGCGATGTGGACGAGAAGCGGTTGGCGGCCGCCGTCAAGCGCTGCGGCCCAAGGTGCCAGCCCTACCGCGACTACCGCGCTTTGATCCAGCGCAAGGACATCGATGCGGTCATCATCGCCACCCCCGACCATTGGCACGCCGTGCAGATGGTGCACGCCGCCGAGTGCGGCAAGCATGTCTATGTGGAGAAGCCCGCCTGCTGTACCATCGAAGAAGGCAAGGCGATGATCGCCGCGGCCAACAAGAACAAGGTGGCCGTCCAGGTGGGCTCGCAGGGGCGCTCGCAGCCGGAGGCGTACCTGGCCCACCGCTACTTGGTCAACGGCAACATCGGCAAGATCACGCGCGTCGAGTGCTGGCATTATCCCAGCCCGGGCGACGACCACCCGGTGCCCGACCAGGAACCCCCGCCCGAGCTGGACTGGGACCTTTGGCTGGGCCCCATGCGCTGGCGGCCCTATAACCCGCGCTACCTGCACGGCGTGTTCCGCTGGCTGATGGAGTCGGGGGGCGGCCAGATCCGCGACCGCGGCGCCCACGTCATGAGCTGCGCCATGTGGTGGATGGGGGCCGACGGCACCGGCCCGGTCACCATCGAGGCCACCGGCACCCAGCCCACCAAGGGCCTGTGGGACAGTTGCGTCGAGATGAAGGTCACCTACACCTTCAAGAATCCCGATTGGGTGCTCATCTGGGAACAGCCGGGAAAGCCCGTCCCACCCGAACCCCGCACCGGCGACGAGCCCGGCGGCAAGATCGAGCGGCCCGGCTACGGCGCCGTCTATTACGGCGACAAAGGCACCTTCCACCACTGGGGCGGCGATGGCGGCACCTGGGTCGAGAAAAAGGCCCGCCTATGGAACCCGCCCCCCGGCGCCAAGGAGGTATACCAGAGTCCCGGCCATAAGGAAGACTGGGTCGAAGGGATCAAGACCGGCAAGAAGACCATCATGAATATTGAGGCGGCCGTGGGGGTGGCCAACCTCTGCATCCTGGGCAACCTAGCCTTCCTTTTGGGCCGCACGCTCCACTGGGACCAATCGAAAATGGAAATCGTGGGCGACGAGCAGGCCCGCCGGATGATGAGCCGGCCCCAGCGTCACCCGTACCACTTGTAGCCTTGCGGCGCACGGCGGGTGGGGCGGCTTAGGCCCCCGCTGCGCTTGCCGGCCCGGCGGCGGTTTCTGCCGCTGGCGATGTCGGCAATCGCCCCGGGCCCCAAGGCCAGCGCATTCGCCGCCCGCCGAGCACCGCCGACCTCCGCCTGCGCGGCACAGCACGAACACCTTACCTCCCGAAAGGAACCAACCGATGGCCGAAACATTGACCCTGGAGCTTCTTCTGGCACGCATTCAAGACAAAGACGATCGGGTACGAGCGGCGGCATGGAACGCGGCCGGCCAAGTGGGGACCAAGGCGATCCGCCCCCTGGCCGACATCGCCGCCACCGGCGAACTGGAAGTGGCCCGCTCGGCCAACCGCGCCCTGTGGAAGATTGTGCGCACGGCCGGCCGGCCCGGCGCCGAAAACGAACGGGCCGCCACGGTCACGGCCTTGATCGAGGTTCTGGGCGATGCCCTATTGCCCCTCCAGCTCCGCCGCGACGTGATCTGGATGCTTTCCGAAATCATCCGCGACGACGAGATCGATCCCGAAGGGGCCGCAAGCCTGCTGGACGACCCGGACCTGCGCGAGGACACCCGCTGCGCCCTCCAGCGCGTGCCGGGCGAGCGATCGCTGGCTGCCCTGAAAATCGGTTTCGAGCGCGCCACCGGCGACTTCAAGGCGGCCTTGGCCTGCTCGCTCCGCGCCCGGGGCGTCCCGGTGGCCGAGCCCCCATGCCCCAAACTCGTCCCCACCAAGAAGACCTCGGTGCAACCCATCGCCGGGTGAACTTTCCGGTGCGCGACAGGCCGGCCAATGAGCAAGGACGAATGTCGAAAGCCAAATGTCGAAAGCCAAATGTCGAATGACCAATGACCAAGCACCAATGACCAAGCGCCAATGACCAAAGTTGCAACGCCGCGATGAATCCGGCGGCTCGTTCCTGAGTAGCGCGCGATTACCTGGCCGCTCGCTCCTGTCGTGCGCGTCTGGTCATTGGGATTTGGTCATTGGGATTTGGTCGTTGGGATTTGGTCATTGGTGCTTGATCATTGAAAATCGCCCGTTGGTGCTTCTTTCGACATTCGACATTTGTCTTTCGACATTCATCATTCCCGAGAGGCGCGTGCGGGCCAGCTACGGCTCCTCCGTCGGCCGGACCTTGCCGGGGCGAAGTGTCCTGCTTGAGTCCCGCGGCCCGTCCTTGCGCTGCCCGTCCTCGCCGCCCTGCGCATGGGCAGCCGCCAAGCCGCATTAACCGGCCGCTGGCCAAGGGGTTACGCGCATGGGCAGGCCGGCCGAGTTGCACGCCCGGCGTGCCGTTGCCCTTGGTCCCCACGTAGCGCTCTGGAATCTCGTCCTGCGGGGGACAAGGATTTTGGCACGGCCGGCGCGGTGGCGCTTGGCCGGTCAGAATTCGGCACACCTCTGGAGGATCGGCATGAAACGGTGTTTTTTCGGCGTGGCGTGCATCTGGGCGGTCTGGGCGGCGTGGGTCGCGGGGGCCGAAAGCAAGCCGCCGGTCGTCATGCGCCTGGGGTCGGGCTTGACCCTTACGGCCCCCAGCGACTGGCTTCCCAAGACCCCGAAAGTGAGGATCATCGACTACGAGTTCGTCGTGCCGGCTGCCAAGGGCGATAAGGCCGACGGCCGCGTGACCGTCATGACCGCTGGCGGCAGCGTCGAGGCCAACATCGAGCGCTGGTTCGGCCAATTCTCCCAGCCCGATGGGTCCGCGACCCGGGAAACGGCAAAGGTGCAGCACAAGACCATCGCCGGCCACAAGGTGCACATCGTCGAGATTGCCGGCACCTACCGCGATGCCCCGGGGCCGTTTGCCCCGCCGATCGAGCGGCCAGGCTACCGGATGCTCGGCGCGGTGATCGAGACCGGCGAGGGCAACTACTTCATCAAGTTCTATGGGCCGGACCGAACCGTGGCCGAACACGCCAAACCGTTCCACGCCATGCTCGAGGGCATGAAATAGCGGCCACCCCGGGCCGCAAGGGGCCAGCCAGTGCGCGAATCTGGGGCCTACGTGGCCATCGCGGATTGGAAGGGGCAATAGGGGGCAACGGCGCGGTCTTGCCGGCGGTATCCATGTACCGTCAAATGGAGGAATGCACGAGCTGAGCATCGCCGCGGCCATCCTCGAGCAACTCGAGGACGCGGTCCGCCAGTCCGGATACTCCGGGCGGGTCACGCGGGTGGAGTTGGTCATCGGCGTCCTCTCGGGCGTGTGTGCCGACTCGCTACGCTTCGCCCTAGGCCTCTTGACCGATGGGACGGCCTTGGCGCAGACCGAGTTCTGCATTCGCCAGCCCCAGGCCGAATGCGTATGCGCCCAGTGCGGCCAGCGGACCCCCACCGGCGACGTGCTCTTGGCGTGCCCGCACTGCGGCAGCCCCCAAATCGCTATCCAGGGGGGGAACGACCTGGTCCTGGAAAGCATCGAACTCGAGGACACCCCATGAAGATCGTAGCGGCCAAGAAAATCCTCAAGGCCAACGACCAACTCGCCGCCGAAAACCGGGCACGCTTCGACGCGGCCGGCGTGCTGGCCTGCAATCTGGTCGGCTCGCCCGGCTGCGGAAAAACCACCCTGCTCGAAGCCGTCTTTCCCCACATCCGCCCCCACTGTGCCCCTGGGGTCATCGAAGGCGACATCGCCGGCTCGCTGGATGCCCAACGCATCGAGCGCCTGGGCGTTCCCGTAGTTCAGATCAACACCGACGGGGCATGCCATCTCGATGCGGCCATGGTGGGGGCGGCCGCGGCCGGCCTGGACTTGAACGCCATCGATCTGTTGGTCATCGAAAACGTGGGAAACCTGGTGTGCACCGCCGGATTCGACCTGGGCGAGCATGTACGCGTACTGGTGCTCAGCGTGGCAGAAGGCCATGACAAGCCGCTCAAGTACCCCGCCATCTTCCAAGGCTCGCACGCCCTGGTGGTCTCGAAGATGGACCTGGTGCCCCATACGGATTTCTCGATCGAGGAGGTCCGGGCGGCTATGCGGCGACTGGCCCCGGAGGCGAGGGTGTTCGAGCTATCGGCCCGGACCGGCCAGGGAATCGAACCGTTCGCCCAATGGCTGCTCGAAAAACGGCAAGCGCACGGGGCTGCTTGATTCCGCCTAACCACGGGCCGCCAGGCGCCGAAGATACCCTCCCGCCGACGCCCACGCGGGCCGACAGCCCGGCCCTCCCCCACAAGAGGTGTCTGGCGCGAGCGTCCGGTTGACCGCCCCAGGAAAGATCGGTATTCTGTAATCGAGGGCACGCTAAGTCTGCCACGTGCGGATGATGGCGTGGCCCCAGATTGATGGATACGGGCGGCTAGCTCAGTTGGTCAGAGCGCCATCCTCACACGGTGGAGGTCGTCAGTTCGAGCCTGACGCCGCCCACTCCGGCCGGTTGAAACATCCCGCGGGTTCCCCCGATAGGGCAGGGACGGCGCGGGTTTGTAAGACACCAGGGGTCAATCGCCGTACGGGCACCAAAGGCGATTTGGGCCGGACGTCGCTGTCGCCGCAGCGGGCCTCAAGGCCGAGCAGCCGGGTTCATCGGGGCTCGAGGGAGGCGGGGGCTTCTCAAACGCTTACTGTCTTTGAGGTGTTTGCCACGTCAGCCTGCTATCAGCGGCGTTCCACGCGCCGCGTTTCGGCTTGTGCCGGGCCCAACGGTGCCTTCCGACCAGAAAGGGCTGCACCGCCACACACCCATCGGCCCGCAATCACGGGTATTGGCCTACCGCCAGACGCAGCGCCACGCGGCAGGCCAGGTGGAACAGGGGCAGGTCGAGGTACTCGGAGGTCGTATGGGCGTGAACCGCCCCCGTACCCAGGGTAACCGTGGGAATGCCGTGGGCGGTCAGCCAGTTGGCGTCCAGCCCGCCATTGGAGATGGCGCGGCGGGGCACACCGCCGGCGTCACGCACTGCGGCCTCGGCGGCCAACACGCAAGGCTCGTCGTCCCGCAAGCGGAACGCCTCGTAGTCCAGCCGGCCCTGGATGCGCACCTCCCCCGCGAGGCCTTCCGAGTTACGCACATCGTGGGCCGCCTGGTGGAAGGCCTGCTCGATGGCCGAGACGATCCTGGCACGGAAATCGGGGTCGTGGCTGCGGGCCTCGGCCAGCACCTCGACCTCGGGCGTCACCACGTTGGTGGCATCGCCCCCGCGGATGACGCCCACGTTGCTGGTCCCCCAGGCCCCGTCTTTTTCCACCCGGCCGTGCCAGCCCTCGTGGTGCAGCCGGGCGATGGCCAGCGAGGCAATGGCGATCGCGCTAATGCCTTTCTCGGGGGCGACGCCTGCGTGGCTGGCCAGGCCGCGAACCCGGATGGCCAGCCGATACCCACCCGTGGCCCCCACGGTGACCTCTTCGGGCGAGGCGCCGTCGAAGTTGAAGGCCAATCGCGGGTTGCCCAGGAGGCCGCGGGCCACGTGCCGGGCACCGAAAAGTCCCAGTTCTTCCTGCACCGTGAAAAGGAGCGTCAGCGGGGGGTGGTCCAGCCGGCGGCGA
>JBBIQF010000352.1:0-6892 GCA_037442445.1 Planctomycetaceae bacterium | reverse complement strand
GAAACCCGAAGCTCGTGGCTCGCATGACCGTGCTACTCTGCGTGTTCATATGATTGCGACGATGCCAATGCGCTTTAGTGCTGGTGGGCCCTGGGGGATGTCAAAAGGCTCGGCCGGCCCGAGCAGGTCGCGGTCTTGCCACGGGGACCGCGCGTGCCACCGAGGCTCCCGGGGCTTGAGGGCGCCCGGTCCGCCGGCCTCGCTCTACAGTAGCAGGCCTGGCCGGCTATTGCCACGGCCCGCGGGCTGCAATGGGCACGCATGGCGTCGACGGCCCCGCGGGCTGCTGCCGCCGGGCCACCGGGCCTTCCAGCCCCCGCCGGGTGGGCCGAACCACTAGCAAGCGGCATGCGCAGGGACACCGGTGGCTCGGCGCCATTCTTCGGCATTCTCGGCAATGGTTATCGGAGATCCCACGAATTTGGCCCCCACGTAGACAAACTACCTCCTCGGAGTGTAAATTACATGCTCGCCATTGGTTGCCGAGGCAGGGCGAGGGTCGGCAGCGGCGCCTGCAAGGCAGCGTATCGGGTTGCAAGCCAAGGAGTTATGCACCGGGGTGGCGCGACAATACGGTGGCACCATATAGCACTATGGTGGGGGCGCGACCCGGCCGGCGCAACATGGCCGAGCTTCTGGCAACATTTTCTGCGGAATTGGTGCAGAGTGGTCGAGAGGGTCCAAGAAACGCGAGTCCCAGTGGAAAGGAGGTTTGAGTGGTCAAACTGACGTTGAGGGAAAACGAGTCCATTCAAGAGGCGGTGCGTCGCTTCCGCAAGCTGGTCGAACGGAGCGGAATCAAGAAGGAAATGCGCCGCCGCGAGTACTACGAGAAGCCTAGCGAAGTGAAGCGCCGCGCCCGGCTACGGGCCGAGCGGCGAGCCCGTCGTACTCGGATGCTGCAAGGCGCCTGATTTTCTGCCGGGCGCCGGGTCTCCTTGTCCCCATGAGGGCCTAAACCTGCGCGCGAGGATACAACTTATTGGTGGAATTGCTCCACTAATAAGTGGCATTCCCGGGGACATCCGCGCTCCTCGCGGGTGCTGAAGCTCGAAAGATAACCTGTCTTGACCCGCGAGCGGGGACTTGATATTCAGAGCCGTCTTCTGATTGCAGATGTGCTTGTCTTCTGTCGGCGATCCCCTGTTGGCGGGAGCGATCGGTGACCAACCCCCGCGGCGTGGTAGCGGCGCTGGTCTTGTGGGCCACGATCGGGTGCTTCCAACCCCTTTGTGCCCAACGCATTCATTTTCCTTCCGCGCAAGGGGTAACGCCCCAGCCGGCACAGCCAGCCAGCAGCACGCCCAGCGTGTATTCGGGGGGCACGACGCCAGGATGGAACTCCTCGGCTCCTGGCTCGACGGTCCAAGCAAGCCCCCAGAGTACGCCGGGCACGAGCGTGCCGTCGGCAGGGGTGCCGGCCCAACCGGTTCCTGGTGCGGCGGGTTCTGTGCCGCCGGCGATTTCGGGCGCGCCGCTATCGCCTCCCGGCGGTTGGAGTAGCCCCGCAAGCCCTTGGCCACCGCCGTACCCCCCACAACCCGGCCCGGGGAGCACGGTCCAGCCACAACCCGTCGCGCCGCCGTCGGGCAGCTTAGGGCCGGCTGCTACATTCCAAGGGGGGATACTTCCCCCTAGTTTTGACCCCTATGGGACGCCGGGCAGTGCTACGACGCCACTGTTGCCGCAAGATCCGGTCTTCGGGCCGGACCTGGGAGCCGCCCCGCCCATGACCAAGTTCTTCGACGGAATCCGGCTGGACCACCACTGGCTGGCCAGTTCGGGGGGGAGGCGGCTGGGGCTCAACGACACCGATATCGGGGCGACCTTCCAGTTCCCGTTCTTGCGCCAGGCTACCCCCATTCGGGTGACGCCCGGCTTTGGCGTGCAGGTGTGGGACGGCCCGGTCTCGCCGGTGCCGGTGGCCGACCCGCTACATTTGGTGGCCTCGCCCGACTTGCCCGCGCGAACTTACCAGGCGTATCTCGATGCGACCTGGAATCCCCAGTTCACGCCGTGGCTGGGGGGCGAGTTCGGCGCGCGGGTGGGGGTGTATTCCGATTTCTCGAAGGTAACGCAAGACAGCATTCGTATCCCCAGTTACGGGCTGGCAGTGCTATCGTTTTCGCCCAGCTTCCAGCTCAAGGCGGGGATCATGTATCTGGACCGCAATGACGTGAAGCTGCTCCCCGCAGGGGGCGTGATCTGGACGCCGAACAGCGACACGCGTTTGGAGATCCTTTTTCCCAATCCCCGCGTCATGCGCCGGTTGACCACCGTAGGTACCACGGATTGGTGGTACTACGTGCGGGGCGACTACGGGGGCGGAGCCTGGACGGTCCGCCGCAGGTACACGGGCGACATCGAGCGGATCGACTACAACGACCTCCGCGCTGCCCTGGGGCTGGAGTTCCAGCGCACCGGGGGATTGGAAGGCTTTGTGGAAATCGGCTTGGCTTTCGAGCGCAAGGTGGTTTACGTGGAATCGCCCGAGGATAACTTCCGGGCTAGCAACGTGGTATTCGTCGGGGCGGGTTTCGCATTCTAGGTAGGGTGTGTGTGCTTTGCACGCACGCCCCGGGGCAAATGTCGAATGTCGAAAGCCAAATGTCGAATGACCAAGTACCAATGACCAAGCGGCAATGACCAAGCAGCGATGACCAAGCACCAAGCACCCGTGACCAAAGTAGGTGCGCCATTTGCATGCGTGAACCGGCGGGATGAACCCGGCGGCTGGCCAGGAGGTCCATATCTCGGCCGAATAGGTCGCACGATGCAAAGCACTGGCAAGCCGCGCTGGCCGCCAACACGGCGGAGAACATTTCGCGCCCCATGGGAGGTCCCGTTGCGCCTGGCCGTCACTGCCATGGCAGTTTGGTGGGCCGTTTGTGCTATTGGATGGGCGCAGGCCATTCAGGGTTTGCCCTTGCAGCCGGCCCAAAGCGAGGCCGCGGATTTCGATCCAGGTGCCCGGCTGACGAGTTATCCGGAAGAGCGTTACGACTTTGGGCGTTCCCACGCCTTGTTGCACACCCCGTTGCCGGAGCCGTTGCCGCCGCCCGAGTCCGGCGGTCCGGGGCAGCCACTGCGGCCGGGGGTGGGAGTTCCGGCGCAACCGCCGGCCGCCGACGCGCCGGCCGAGCAATCCAACTTGCCGCCGGGCACTCGGCCTGGCGTGTTTCAGAAGGTGAGTATCGAAACCACCTGGCTGGCGTCGGGCCATGGGGCCGAGGACGTAAGCATCACCGATGTCGAGGCAAAAGTGGTCTTCGGTTTTCCCTGTCCCACGCGAGAATCGCCGCTGGTGGTTACGCCGGGCTGGGCAGTTCACTTCTTCGACGGCCCCATCCAGGGCGATCTGCCAGCCCGGGTGTACGATTCATACGTGCAGTTCCGGTGGTTGGCCCGTCCCTGGCCGCGATTGGGCATCGACCTGGCCGTCAGCCCCGGGTGGTACAGCGATTTGGAGCAGGGTTCTGGGGATGCGTTGCGGATCACGGGCCACGGGGCGGGCCTTTGGACATGCAGTCCGACGCTGAAACTGGCGTTCGGGGTGGCGTATCTCGATCGGCGGGACGTACCGGTGCTGCCCATCGGGGGCATTCTCTGGACACCGGCCGAGGATATTTCGTTCGAGCTGGTGGCCCCTCGGCCCCGGGTGGCCCGGCGATTGGATTTTCTTCCATCGGCCACGGCGGGCATCGAACACTGGCTGTATCTGGCCGGCGAGTTCGGCGGGGGCACGTGGGCCATCCAGCGGGCCGACGGCACGAGCGACCTGTTGACCGCCCGCGACTACCGGTTGTTGCTGGGGCTGGAGCGCAAGGCCCCTGGCCGGCTCAATTCTGTGCTGGAAGCCGGGTACGTCTTCGGCAGGCGTTTTGAATACGAGCAGCCCACGCCCGATATCCGGCCGGGGGACACGCTCCTGGTTCGCGCGGGGCTGAGCTACTAGCGCTTGTGGGCGGCAACGCCGACCCTTCTTTCGAGCCCCCTAAGCGATGCTGTTGGGGTCAGCCTTGCCCAGCGATGGCACGGCGCGTTTGCCTGCGCTAGTTCGGGTACCGAGCTCCCCTGACGGTGGGGAGAGCATCGCCCATCGAGCCGCTGCCTGGGGGTGCCCAGCCGACCTGCGAGAAAAACCTAGGTCGCGAAGGGAAAATTCGGTCAACACCGGCTTCTGTTCGGGGCGAAATATATAGCAGGCCCTACCGGTTGCTGCCTGAGCGCTCGGCCTATGGGAGGCATGGGGTGCCAGGCGAAGGCCGGCGGCATGGCGCCGCCTTCTTTCAGCCACGGAATGGTTTGGCGGTGCCCACTGGATCGCTAGTCGCAAGGAGGTGTAGCCGTGCGCAGCACCAGCGTTGGGGAAGTCCCGTGGACGCTCCGTCTCTTGGGATTGGCGATCGCGGGGTTGCTGTTGGCCGCCGTAGGGGCCTGCCAGTCTTCCCACGCCCCTTCGCGCCGCACCGAGGCGAGGATCGAGCCTGGCTGGCCGCGCGGCGACAATTTCTTCCATCAGGTCTCGTACCAGCCGGTCCGGGGCCAGATCCCGACCATCGAGGGGGCGGAATACGTCAACGACGATGAGATTTGCGCCCAATGCCACGAGGCGTACGCCAAGCTGTTTGCACAGAACGTGCATCGGGGCGACACGTGCGAGTCGTGCCACGGCCCGGCCAGCCGGCACGTCGAGACCCGCGGCAAAGAGCCTGGGCTGATCTTCAGTTTCAAGACCGCCCAGCCGCTGGCCAAGGCCGAGGCCTGCCTCCGCTGCCACGAGGAGAATGCGTGTACGGCCGGGGCACGCTGGCGGACCTCCAGGCACGCCCAGTGCGGCGTTTCGTGTACCGATTGCCACCGGGCACACTACAACGTGCCGCCGGGGACGCCGGCCACGACCGAACCGGGCCAGACGGCGGGGCTGCAAACACGGCCCTCCGCCGCACCGCAAGTGGCGCTGACCTCCTATGCCGAGCCGGCCAAGCCGTATGCCAAGGACTCGACCCGCGGCGGCACGCTGCCTTCGCTGCGGGGTACCTCGAACAATCTCGGCGCAGTGGCGCCGGGCATCTGCTATCAGTGCCATGCCGATTACCGCGAGTTCGAGGAGATCGCCGGGCCGCACCAGATTGGCGGGCCCAACGGGTTCAACTGCACGACCTGCCACGATCCGCACGGCCAGATTCGGCAGGAGACCCGCGTGGACCTGTGCCTCCAATGCCACGGCAACTCGGTGCCGGCCATGGCGTATCACTCCTCGACCCACGCCCGCAACGATGTGGCGTGCACCGATTGCCACAATCCGCACCCGCGGACCCAGGTGGCCCGGGTGGTGGAGATCAGCCACACCGATATCCGCCGGCCCAAGCGCCTGCCCATGTCGGTCCAAGAGCCGGAGATGTGCTACAAGTGCCACCAGAAGATCTTCGGGCTCTCCGGGCTGCCTTCGCACCACCCCATCCGCGAAGGGAAGATGGTGTGCTCGGATTGCCACGACGCCCATGGCCAGCGCGAGAAGAACCTCAAGGCCGAGACGCTCAACCTGCTCTGCTGGCGATGCCATGCGGAGAAGCAAGGGCCTTTCGTGTATGAGCATCCGCCCGTGACCGAGAACTGCGCCATCTGCCACGAGCCGCATGGCACGGTGGCCAACAATTTGCTCCGCCAGCCCACGGTGTTCCTGTGCCTGCGGTGCCATGATGGCCACCGCGGCAGCCATGGGGCGGGCAACCGGACGGGCATCGACAACAAGCCGTGGCTCCAGCGGGTGTTCTACACCGATTGCACGCAGTGCCACGACAACATCCACGGGACGGACCTCCGCGGGTCCAGCGTGACGAACGACTTCAATCGATTCTAGGCCTTGACGCCCAGTACGAACCGGTCTCTGCGGAGGGGACGTTTTTTACCAAGGAACGGCCCATCCGGAGGCGAAGACCAGGGGGGAATCATGAACCGCAATGCTTCGCTTGTGCTGGTCGCAGCCCTGGTGCTGCTGCCCGGGACGGCATTCGGACAAACGGCGGCCGCTGCCGGCGGCCCTCAAACGTATGGGCTCGAGTTCGGCCAGCCGTACGCCGCGCCGCCGGCCTCCGCCCAGGACGTGCGGGGGCAGTCCCCCGAGTTCCAGCCGGCCATCGTGCTCCGCGGCGGATACTGGGCTCTGGATAACCAGGGCAGCCCGGTCAAGACCGGCGAGTTCCAAAGCCTCGATTCCTCGGCTTTCTGGGACGTGGATGGCTTGCTGAGCGACGGCTTGCGGACTTTGGACTTCGTGGCCACGGGCACCGATGAGGACGGCAACCACGGCAGCTTGACGTACTTCGGGCCGCGGCTGTCGGCCCGGGTGGACTTCGACCGCTACCTGCGCCGCCTGGACCGCGACCAGTTCGACGCCTTCGATCCCAATGTGCCGCCGCCTCCGGCGCCCTCGTCGCAGCGCGTGCTCAACCGCACGGTGCTCAATGCCGGCGAGGACTACGCCTTCCGCGTCGAGGAGTTCGACGCCCGCTTCAAGGGCGATATCGGCGATAACCTCCGCTGGCGGCTGAACGTGTGGGGCATCCGCCGCCACGGCGAGCGCCAGGCCCAGAAGCTGGCCCACTGCTTCAACGAAAGCCTGCTGGTCCCCGGCGCACCGACCGGCAACCGCTGCCACATCCTGGCCCAGCGCCAGCTGATCGACTCGACCACCGTGGAGATGGTGCCGGTGATCGAGTCCCGCCTGGACTTCCTTCCGGGTCGCGAAGACGATGCCGGCCTTGGCGCCGGCCCGGGCCGCGAGCTTGGCGGCCAAGCCGCCGACGAGCGTCAAGTCGAGGACGAGAAAGCACGCGCCGCCGATCTTGGTCCAGATGTTTTCGCCGTTCAGCATCTGATCGAGCGAGCC
>JBBIQF010000351.1:0-6897 GCA_037442445.1 Planctomycetaceae bacterium | reverse complement strand
CCCGCACCTCAACCGGTCGCACCTCAACCGGTTGTACCCCAATTGGTCATATCGCAACTGGTCGTACGGCCACCGGTCGTGCCCCAACCGGTCGTGCCTCGCTTGCCGATCCCGGATCCAGATGTTCCCTCGCCCGGATTGGGCGGCCGGGGCACCTTGCCGCCGAACCAGGACCCGGACCGGATCACGGGCTTCAACAATCCCAATCCGACGACCTTTCCGTTGGCCAGCCGGAGCGTGCCGGCCAGTTTCCGCAATCGGCTGGGGTATCTGACGTATGTGCAGTTCATGCTGGATTTCGGCCGGGACTTGAAGCCCGACGACCGCACCTATGTTCCGCTGTCGCCTTACAGTCCGTTTTGCCCGTATCACACCGAGGACACGCCGGGCGGTTCGTTCCGTTTTCCGCCGCGCACGCAGCCGGTGCACGCCGCCCGCCGGGCCTTGATCGCCGCCATCCAAGTGGTGCGCGAGCGCAACACCGGGCTCGATCCGGCGCAGAGCGACTGGGTTTCGGTGATCACTTTCGACAGCCTTACCGGCGGGGGGCCGGTGGTCCAGCAGGAACTGACCGGCGACTACCAGGCCGCCATGGAGGCCTGTACCCGGCTGGAAGCGGTGGGCGACAAGGCGGCCACCACGGCCACCGAGGCCGGTCTGATCGCAGCACGCAAGCACATCCAAGCCCGCAGCGCCGGCGGCCAGGGCCGCGAAAACGCCAACAAGGTCGTCGTGCTCTTGACCGATGGCGTGCCTAACCTCTACGTCTCTAGCCCCAGCGAGATCGAGACCTTCATCCAGCAGAACCCCAAAGCCGAGTTCTACGGCGGCGGCCAGTATTGGTACGACGCCGCCCTCATGCAAACGTTGAAAATGCAGGCCGCCGGCTGGCAGGTCTTTCCCGTGGGCGTCGGCCTGGGAACCGATTACTCCTTCATGGACCGGCTAGCCCGGCTGGGCGGAACCGCCGACGACAACGGCCAAAGCCCCCGCGGCACGGGCAACCCGGCCGAATACGAGCAGCGATTGACCGACATTTTCAAGAAAATCATCACCAGCCCCCGCGTGCGGTTGGTGCAATAGTCATTGGCCGCTCGTTCTTGGCCATACGTGTTTTGTCGCTTGTGCTTTGTCCTCCGTGAATCGTCGTTTGAACTTCGACATTCGACATTCGACATTCGTCCTTCGCCCTCCCCCGCCATCCCGCGCCTATGCCGGGGCGATGAGGATCACGCCCCACACCGTGCGGCCGATCTCTCGGATCGACTGGATACCCCGGCGGGCGCGGCGGGTGCCTGTGTGGTGGAGCGTGGCCAGCACGAATACGCCGTCACAGCACGCCAGAGCGGCTTGCGCTGTGGGGGCCTCGGGCGGTCCGGCCACAACCAGCACCAGTTGGTGCTCTTGGCGGAGTTCCTCGGCGGCAGCTTCCCAGAGTGAGACACCTTGCGGCGCCGCAACCGGCAGTCTGGCCATGCCCGCCAAGAGGCTCAACCGGAAGACGCCCGTGGGTCGGGCCAGTTGGGCCCAACCCTTGCCCGTGCGGAGCACGTCCAGCGGGATGCGGTTGGACTGGCCCGCATAAGCACCGAGGCTCTCGGCCAGCGAGGCCTGCGACAGGTCCGCTTCCACCAGGACGACCTCGCCGGGGAGTTGCTGGACCATAGCCACGGCCAGGGGCGCCACGGCCAAGCGCGATTCGGGCTCCAGGACGCACAACCCGATTACCGCAGGTTGGCCCGGTACCCGTGCCAGGATCCCGGCAGCCAGGTCATAGAACTGGGCGTCCAGGCGGCGGATGCGTGGCACGCCGTCGGGGCGCTGGGGAGTTGCGTGGCCGGTCTGCGGCGAGAGTACCTGTTCGGGCGAGGCGGCTGGCGGGCCGGCCGGCTCCGGGACAGCCGACGTCGGGGCCGAACCCTCCGGGGGAAGGCCGCTGGCTTCCAAGACGTTTGAAAGGGCGCCCGGCTCCAATTCTGCCTCTACCGCCGTCGCGGCGGGCGCCGGATTGACGTTGACCGAAGGCGCCGGATCGGCACACGGGTCGGTCGCCACCGTTTGGGCCGGGAAGGCAGCGGGAATAGCAGACTCAGCCGGCGGGCCATGGTCGCCGGGTGCAGCTTCGGGGCGTACCGGTTCCGCAGGCCGCACCCGCCGGGGGCGGACCAGCCGGGCAGGTTCATCGCCGTCTTGCCTGCGGTCTTCGATTCGCCGCAGGGCTTGGAGCATTCGGCTCATGAGTGTCGGAGGTTCTTTGAGGTGCAGGGGCGACAAGCGTGCGAAAGCCACGCCTGAAACGAGGCGCCGCCGGGGCGCCGCAATCGCACATTGCGGTGGCAAGCCAACCGAATGACGTTACCCATAGCGCAGCCGGGTGAACAGTTGCCGGTACTGGTGGCGGTGGACCGGCAGGATACGGCGCCGGCCCACCCACTCGAAATCCTCGCCCCGGTCCTCGACCACGATTTCGGGCTGATCGTCCTCGGGGGGCTCGCCTGGGGTTTCCAGCCGCTCGGCGGCTCGCGGCAAGGGCACGGTCAGCCTCGGGGCTGAAGCGCCGGGGGGCTGCCTCCCGTTTTCGCCGTGGTCAGCGTCCGAGAGGTTCTGCCCCGCCTTTTGCGACGAATCGCCCAGCGACCGCCCGGCCACCGCGGGCTGCGGCGCCGGATGGGCGATGACCTCCTCCTCATCAAACTGCTCGCAAAGCGGGTTGCCAGGGTCGTCGAAGATCAACTCGACCTCGGGCTTGATCGCACCGGCCGGCTGGAAATCGTCTTCCAGTTGGCCGACGAGCTGTTGGATTCGGTCAAGCTGGGCATCCGGCTGGAAGTCGTGAGCGGGTTCAGCCGGCGCCATCGCGGCGTGGAAATCGGCGTCGGCCGGCGCCGGCACGCCGGAGAAACCTTGGTCGGGTGCGGCTGCCGCCTCGGCCGCCGGCAGGGAGGCATCGCCGGTCCCTTCATCCTTCAGCCCGCCGAACTCGATGACCCCCCCGGCCGGTTGCGCGGCGCGGGTTTCGGCATTCCATGGCGAGGGCAACTGCTGCAAGTCGGCCCAGGCCTCTTCCACCGTGGCCCGCTCCACCACGGGCTTGCCCGCCGCAAACGCCAGGACCAGGGCATGGTCGCACACCTGGTTGATCAATCGCGGGATGCCGTCGGTGGCCTGGTACACGGCGGCCCGGGCGTCTGGGGTGAAAAGCCCTTCGCCGTCCCCGCCTGCCCGGGCGATCACCTCGCGCACATAGTCCTCGGTCTCGGTGCGCGTGAAGGCTTCGAGATAGCATCGGGCGGCCAGGCGCTGGCTGAAGGAGGCCAGCTTGGGGCTGGCGAAGCGTTCTTCCAGTACCGGCCCGCCGGCCAGCACCAACCGGGTCCGCACCTTGCCCTCGTACACCAGATTGGTCAACATGCGGATCTCGTCCAGCAGCCGGAAAGGCAGGGTGTGCGCCTCGTCCACCAAGAGCAACATGCCGGCCGGGTGCGACTTGTCGGAGGTCAGAAAGTCGGCCAGCGCCAGGCGCAATTCGCCTTCGTCCATGTTTCGATACGGCCGGGCCAAGCCATACAAGATGGCCTGGAACAGTGCCCGGCGGGTGCTCAGCCCTCCGGAGGTCAAGAGCACCACGTTGCCCTCGTCGCGGAACTGCTGGGCGAGGGCCTGGCAGAGGAGGGTTTTTCCGGTGCCGGAGGGGCCGACGACCATAGCCGGTCCCTCGGCCCGCTGGATGCAACGGACCAGGGTCTGGCGTGCGGCCTCGATGGAAGCGGCCGGGTAGTATTCTTCGAGAGAGGGGACCGCAGCGAAGGGTCGGCGCCGCAGCCCGAAAAAGGCTTCGTACATAGCCCAACTCCCGCAATTTGCCCAGGCCAGCCACGGCGCGCTCTTCGAGCGCTGCTGACCCCACTCCCATCCTTTCGGCAGCCGCCCTGGCCGCCCTGTAACCCAGGTGGCGAAGTTAGCCGGCAGGCACCAGTGGCAGATCCCCGGGCGTCAAAGGGCCACGGCAACCAGTGCGACACAGCCCGCAAGGACCAGGCTGCCAGCCGCTATCAGCCCGAGCCTGCGGTTGGAGGAACTCGATGTCGCCACCGCGGGTTTTTCGCTGGCGACCCGGACCACGCCAATCACTGGTGCCGGCAGGCACTTGCGGGCCTCGCGGGCCGAGGCCAGCGGAACGTCCATATCCAACCCTGCCGAAAGCAACAGCGTGCCAAAGGCCACGGTCACTCCAGCAGCCAAAGCCAGCGCGGCCAGGTAAGACCCGGTCGGGTGCCGGCGCTCGGCAAAGGCGATTTCCGGCAAGCGCAATCGTGCGCAGTCCGCGGCGCTTGTGCCGGGGGCCGACCAGCGAGCCCACGTTTGGCGCTGTTGCTCCTCGGCCTGGTCAAGCTCGGCGGCGGCCGCAAGCCAGGCGCCTTTGTATTTGGCATACTCCTGGGCCGCCTCGGCGTGCCGGGTTGCTTCGGCGGCCGCAGGAGCCGAGGGCGTGTCTTCTGCACCGCCGGCCGAGGTGGCCTGCCGTGGGCTCCAGCGGGCCATATCGCTGCCGGCCGCCTTGGCGCCTGTGCCGTGCTCGGGGGTTTCTGTGGCAGTCAGGAAACGGGGTATGCTTTCCAGATGGATTTCCAACTCGCGGATGCGGCGCTGGAGGTCCTGTACCGCCGGGTGTGCCGTGGTCCGCTCGATGAGCATGATTGCCAGCTCGGAGCGCAACCCTTCGAGTTCGCGGTCCAATCGCTGCCACTGGGGATTCTGCACGGCAGGGGCCGGGCTGCCCGTGGAGTGCGGCTGCCGGCCACGGTCGCCCTCCGCTTCCCGCTGGTTGGTATCGTCTACGCTTGTCCCCCCTTTGGGGGCCTCGGTTGTGGGAGGGGCGCTACCCGCGGTAGTCCCTGCTTGAAATGAACCCTTGTCCGCCTGCGGCTGGGACCGGCCGGCCGATGCGGCAAGACTTCGATGCTCGGCAAAGTGGCTATCCAGAAACGACTCGAACCGGGTTTGCGCGTCGCGATAGCGCTTGCGGGCCTGTTCGACGGCGGCTTGGACTGCGTGCCGCGATGCTAGTTGGGCTTGCGAGCGCTCGGCCGCGGCCCACGTGATGGCTTCCTCGGCCAAGGCACTTGCGAGTTGGCGCGCTTTGCCGGCCTCGTCGGCCCGGCAGGTGATGGACACTTCCACCAGGTCATCCGGGCCGGGCGGCTTGACTTCTACCACGAGCCCCTGCCGCAGGACCGCGGGGGAAGGCCAGTCGTTGGCCGTGCCGCCGGTCTGTCCCGAGGCACGGCGGGCAGCCATCAGCAGCGCCGTATCCGAAAGCATGGCCTGGCGAAGCCGTTCGCAGAAGGCCCAGCGCCAGGCCGAGTCAGCCCCCTCGCTCACCGCGGGCACAGGCAAGCTGGCCGACGCCGTGGCCGACTTCAACCGGGCCGGGTGGACCAGGATCGCAAAAGGATGACCGCCCCGGCGGCGGCCAGGGCGGCTCCCAGCGCGCGGCCCCAGCGCAGCGGCGCCGCGTGTGCCGCAGCCACTGGCGGTGGGGCAACCCGAGCGGGGGACATCCGTGGCCCAATGCTGGCGCGATGATTGCAGAGAATCAACCGCAATCGTCATCGGCCGGCCGGGGCGGGCGGCTTGAGCGGCCGGGGCATTTGGCCAGACGTTTCTTCGTCCCGCCCGTCTCGATGGGCCCCGCCCCCATGCCCTGCGCCATGGTATAAGTAAGAAGTGCCGGGCCGTCAAGCTACGGCACCAACGGGTCGCTGCTGGCCCCGGGCGTGGCATGGCGCGGGCCCCGCCGATGGGCGCATGCGGCGTTTGCGCGCTCAGGCCGGCCGCGATGATCGGATGGTTGCAGCCATTACTCGGATGCAGCTAGGCGCGGGAGAGCCAAGAGCGGTGTTTCAGATCAAGATTTGCGGCATCACGCGCGTGGACGACGCCCGGCAGGCGGTCGAGGCCGGGGCGGATGCCTGCGGGCTGAACTTCTACTTGCAAAGCCCGCGCTTCGTGGGGCTTTCGGCCGCGGCCGAGATATGCCGCCACTTGTCCCGGTCCGTGGTGCGTGTCGGGGTATTCGTCAATGCACCTCCCAGCGAGGTCATTGAAACTTTCGACCGATTGGCGCTGGACCTGATTCAGCTTCACGGCGACGAGCCGCCGGAGTACGCAGCGCAACTAGGCGGCCGGCCCGTGGTGCGGGCATTTCGGCTGGGGCCGGAGGGGATTGCGGCCATCGAGCGTTATCTAGCCCGGGCCGAGGCGCTGGGCGTCCTCCCTCGAATGGTCCTGGTCGATGCCTATCGCGCGGGGCAATATGGGGGGACCGGAAACCAGGCCGACTGGGACGCGCTGGCCGGTTACGCCCAGTTGCCGTGGAAGTTGCCCCTGGTGCTTGCCGGCGGGCTGGGCCCGGACAACGTGGCCGAGGCGATCGGCCGGGTGCGACCGGCTGCCGTGGATACCGCTAGTGGGGTCGAGACCGCCCCGGGGCAGAAGTCGGCCGAGCGGATGCGGCGGTTTGTGGCAGCCGCTCGGGCCGCCTTCTCGGCCCGATGAATTGCGGCTTCGGCTTGGCTGCGGCTAGGCTTTTCCCGGGCAGACCGCCGGCCGGGCGGACCCTTGTCATACCCTTTGATGGTGGCGTATCATAACCATGTTTGCATCGAGGTCCCCCGTCATTGGAGGAGGAGCCGTGGCTGAAGTCCAAACCAAGTTGCCGTATAAGGTCGCTGATATCTCGCTGGCCGAGTGGGGGCGCAAAGAGATTCAACTTGCCGAGGCGGAGATGCCGGGCCTGATGGCCCTGCGGCGCAAGTACGGCCCCAGCAAACCGCTGACCGGGGCACGCATCGCGGGATGCCTCCACATGACCATCGAGACCGCGGTGCTCATCGA